>JAJFVI010000280.1 GCA_021371895.1 Eubacteriales bacterium
AACCGATCATTGCGGCACTGGAGGCAATGAGGGCCGATCCAGCGCTCATCGCGTCCATAAAGGCCGAGCGCCATCACAGCGGCGATCCTGGGCGTGAACATTGGTTGCGCGCAGTTGAAGAACACAAAGATGGTGTCAAGCGCATCCGGGAGATGCTTGACGATCCGGATATGGACCATGTTCCCGGCGCAAAACGGCGCTGATGCGCTCAATATCGTGCTGAATCATACGCGCGCGCCTCCCTTGCCGTAATAACTTCCCAGAATGCGAAAGCACAGGTTGGGAGAAAGCATGTCGTGCAATACGACCATCAGGCGCTGATCGGGCTTGGCTACACGCAGACGGAAGCGCATCCGGGCGCGATCCGTATTGGCAACCACCGCGCGCCCCAGCCGTTCGGGTAACAGGCCGTTGTCCTCATCATGGCGGATGATGGCGCAGGCTTTGCGGTACGCCTCCGCGTAGGGCGACGCGCTTCCTTCCCCTGCCGCGTGCAGGCGTGTGCGCTGGCTGCCGCCGCGATGGTCGCCCGGTTCCACTAGGTTCACCTGCACGCCGAAGGGCTTCACTTCCATGGCCAGGCACTCGGCGTACCCCTCAATGGCGTGTTTGGACGCGGTATACGCGCTCTGGTACGGAATACCCAGCAAGCCGTTGATGGAAGAAAACAAGACGATCTTGCCGCTGTGTTGGCTTCTCATGGCGGGCAGGGCCAGCGATACCATGTCCGTCATTCCCAGAAAATTGGTTTGCATCACGCATTCGTATTCGGCGTGCGAGGTCGTTTCACATGCGCCCAGTACCAGCACCGCCGCGCCGTACACCAGCGCGTCCACGCGCGGGTTGATGGCGAAAGCGGCCTGCGCGAATGCTTGGCGGCTCTGTTCGTCCGTCACGTCCAGTTTCAGTTCACGGATAACCCCATCGCCCGGATTCTCTTCCGGCTGCGCTCCAAAGGAGCGTGCCCCCGACACAACCAGCCAGCCGTCCGCCGCGAAGGCTTTCGCCGTCGCAAGCCCCAACCCACTGGAAGCGCCGATAACCCATACGGTTCCCTTTTTCACTTTGTACCTCCGAATTAGTGCGGTATGATTTTTAATAAGAAATATAAGCAGTCGAATTATACCGCAAAATAGCTGGGGTTGCAACCAATTTCATTAGACAATCTAATTAAATCCGTCTGAAATGTTGATTTCAAAAGGGTTGTACGCCCACAAACAACACTGCGGCGATACGTAAAAAGCGGGCTTTCGCCCGCTTTTTACGCTTGTCAAAGAAGCGGCAGAGCCGCTTTATTTGCGTTGCGGATGCTGTTTGCGGCAAAGCCGCAAGCTACCCGCCCTGCCTTCTTGCCAGTTCAATGTCGTTGGCTGCACTATCGTTTGCCAACTCGTTTCGCTGTCCACCTTCGAATCGCTCACTGCTTCGCTGTGGTGCGCACCGCGCACACGCTCATCTCCGGTGTGGGCGATACGAATAAAGTCGGAGAATCGAAACTCTCCGACACCATCCACGGATATACCTTCATCAACCATTTTCGGTTATTTTATATTTTTCTCCAGAATATCGGCGATATATTCGCTGGCGTGGCCATCGCCATAGGGGTTGGTGGCGCGTTCCATGGTGTGATACTTTTCCGGATCGTTGAGCAATTTCATCACGGCATCGAAGATGGATTGCTCCCCCGTGCCCACCAGTTCCAGCGTTCCCGCCTCCAGCCCTTCCGGGCGCTCGGTGGTGTCCCGCATGACCAGCACGGGTTTGCCCAGCGAAGGCGCTTCCTCCTGAATGCCGCCGCTGTCGGTCATAATCAGGTAGGCTCTGGCCATGATGTTATGAAAATCCAGCACATCCAACGGTTCGATCATATGGATGCGATCCTGATCGGAAAAACAGCGCTTCGCCATCTCCCGAACGCTGGGGTTCATGTGCATGGGATAAATCAGCTTGACATCCGGCGTTTGATCCACCACGCGGCGGATGGCGGTAAACATGTGGCGCATGGGCGTGCCCAGATTCTCGCGGCGGTGGGCGGTGAGCAGCAAAAGTCGACTGCCCTTGGCCCAATCAATTTCCGGGTGCTGATATTGCTCGCGCACGGTGGTGGAAAGGGCGTCGATTACAGTATTGCCCGTAACGTAAATGTGATTGTCCGGTTTACCTTCGCGCAGCAGGTTTTGCTTGCTTGCTTCCGTAGGCGCGAAATAGAACCGGGAGATCAAATCCACCGCCTGACGGTTGAATTCTTCGGGGAAGGGCGAGTGCAGGTTGTAGGTGCGCAGCCCCGCCTCCACGTGCCCCACGGGAATCTGCATATAAAAACAGGCCAGCGACGTGACGAAAGCCGTGGAGGTATCGCCATGCACCAACACCACATCCGGTTTTTCCGCGTCCAGAATATCGCGAATTTTCAGCAGAATGTTCATTGTAACGTCAAAAAGGGTTTGCTGCTGCTGCATGATGCACAGATCATACTTCGGCGTAACCTGAAAACAGTTCAGAATCTGATCCAGCATCTGCCGGTGCTGCCCCGTTACGCAGACTACGGTTTCAAAGGAGGGGTGACGCTCCAACACGTGAACCAGAGGGCACATTTTAATCGCTTCGGGCCGCGTGCCAAAGATGAGCATCACTTTTCTCATTCACAAACCAACCTAACCCGCTGCGTGCAGCGATTGTCCTGATAAAATTTATTGTAACGCATCAGATGGGGAAATGCAAGATACGTCAAGCGCTTGTAGCGCCAGGGCGAACTGCGCGCACATCCGTGCGGGCACAGTTTCATCTTCCGCCGTGGACAAAAAAACAGTATTCCCGCGCCGCACCTGGCCCTCGACCGCGGGCGCTCTGAGCAGGTTCTTTTGGACCAGCTGATTTTGCAGCTGGCGTGCGGTGCCTTCGTTGCCGTCCACCAGCACGACGTCAGCGGGCAGGCAGGCCGCTATCGCGGCTTTCAGAAACACATAATGCGTGCAGCCCAGCACCACAGCTTTCACAGGGCGGTCGAGGTAGGGCGAAAGCAGTTCGCAAAGTTTTTGCCGTACGCGAGTGCCATCCATCTCGCCGGCTTCCACAAGCTCCACCAGCCCCGGGCAGGGGACCGGTGTCGCGTCCCGACCGTAGTGATCCATCAGGTTTTGGAATTTATCCATCTTCAGCGTCATGGCGGTGGCCATCACCAGCACTCTGCCCTCGCCCGGGAGCAGGGCGGCGGGCTTCAGCGCCGGTTCCATGCCCACGATCGGCAACCCAAGTTCGCTCCTCAGTACAGCCGCGGCAGCGCTTGTGGCGGTGTTGCAGGCGATCAGGATGGCTTTGCAGCCCATGGACATCAGTCTGTCTAACGCCTGCCGCGTCAGCGCGAGTACCTCCTGGGGCATACGGTCGCCATAGGGCGCATGCAGGTTATCACCAAGAAAAATAAAGTCCTCTTCCGGCAGCACCCGCACCGCCTCCGCCAGCACCGAAATGCCGCCGAAGCCGCTATCGAATACGCCGATGGGGCGCTCGTCCATCGCCGGTCACCTCCGTTATTATTTTCCCATATCCATGCCTCCAAGCAAGGCTACGGCACGCCTCCGCCGGGGGGCGCGCCTCCGGGCCGGCGTATTCGTCCGCTCTTGTCAGTTTTCGCCCACGCCGGTCAGCGTAACGGTCTGATTGTTTAAGGCCTCGATGGCCTGGGAAAGCGTGGTTAGCGTTTCGCCGACCTTCTGCCCGCTGGAAAGCTTGGCGTCGTATTCGTCGATAATGTTGAAAATATTATCCAGCACGGATTGCGGATACAGCCTACCAACCTCGCCGAACATGCTGACGTTCAGATCGTTGATCACCTCGATGCCATGCACGTATTGCCGTATCTTCCCAAGCACGTTGCTGGTGGTGGTCGCCCCCAGGCGGGAAAGCGTGTTGGTCTGGCTTACGGCATGCTGCACCTCCGAACGGAGTTTGGCGTTGCGCTGGCTTTCAAAATTCGTTTCGCTCATCCCACCGACGCCAACGAGCTTAAGCATCAGGAAAGCCACGATGATGATGCCCACGATCACTAAAATCGGTCGGTAGCGGTTGGAGCGCATCACCGAGTTGAAGCGGCTGTGGTTGGTGTATTGATACAAAGGCGTTCCTCCTCGTAAAGAAAGGGCATCGATCGACAGGAATCTGCATAGCGGGAGGTGGGCGTACATTCGGCATGCTGAATCGCTTTATTATACCATAGGTTCCAGGCCCGGTAAAGCGTGGTTCCGCTGTGAGGCGATTGCCGGCCGCCCTCATTTGTGGTATGATGAGGCGCGGGAAACCCCCATAGCAGACCGGAGGCGGAGAAGATGGAAATTCGCACGCTCACCCGTCCGACAAGAGCGGAACAAACGCAAACAGTAGCGGTGCTGACTGAATCGTTTTGGCGGACGCCGCTTTTTCACGGCTTTTTATTCCGTGGGCGCAAGCAGCCCGCCCGGACGTTTTTAGCCCTGCTGCTCCGCTATGCTCTGAAAGCCGGGCGTGTGTATGTAGCGGAAGAACCGGGGCGGGGCATCGTCGCCTGCGCGTTGTGGACCACGCCGGATACGCCCGAACTAAATATAAGAAACATCTTCCTCCTGGGCCTGTGGCCATGGGCGGTGCTTCTCGCCCTGCAAAGCCCGGTCGCCACACTGCGGATATGCGAGCTGTTTTCCGTGCTGAACACCTTCGTACCGGATATGCCCTGCGCAACGCTTGAGTATCTGGCTTCCGCCGAAAAGGGAGCGGGCGCTGCGCTGGTGCGCCGCGGCCTAAAAGAGTTTGCGGGTATTCCCGCGTATGTGGAAAGCATCGTCTCCAAAAATGATCACGCCTATTACCGCCAGTTCGGTTTTAAACCTTTCGCCCGCAAGGATTTCCACGACACTGATTATGCTTTAATGCTGCTGTCCCCCGGGGAACGGAACGTGGGATGAGCCTGTCCGCTTCCCAGCGGCACACGGCGGAAAAATCGCCCGCGAAGGCGCGACGGGGCTTGACAAACGTCGCGCGCTCCGTTATAATCAACCCAATTTCACACGCGATGAACGGGCGCGGCAAGCGCGATCGCCTTTACCAGAGAAGCGTCGGTTGGTGCGAGACGCAAAGGCAACGCTGGCCCACTCCCCCGCGAGCGGTCGACGGGAATGGCAGTACCGCCGGACGGGAAGGCCCGATACAGCCCTAACGAGCGGGAGCTACGGCTCCAAGCGAAGTGGTACCGCGGAAGCAACAGCCTCCGTCTTCGAACAAACGAAGACAGGGGCTTTTTCATTACCGCGACAATAAAGGAGGATGCGACATGGCATTCGTACCGACAATCGAGCTCCACGATTACACCATTCCCGGTATACTTCGGCACAACGCCCAACGCCTGCCGGACAACGATTTTGTCATCGCGCCCGAGTATGGCGTGCGCTGGAGCTGGCGGGAGTTTGACCGTCTGACCAACGTCGTGGCGCGCGGCTTATACGCCATGGGTATTCGCAAAGGCGACCACGTGGCCATCTGGGCGAACAACGTGCCGGAGTGGCTGCTGATCATGTTCGCCTCCGCCAAGCTGGGCGCGGTTCTGGTGACGGTCAACACCAACTACAAACAATTTGAGCTTAACTACCTGCTCACCCAGAGCGACGCCAAAATGCTGGTGATGATTTCCGGGGTGAAGGACAACGATTACATCGACCACATCACGGGCCTTATGCCCAGTCTGCTGACCGACGAGCCGGACAGCATCGCTGAAAAAAAGCTGCCTTTCTTGAAGCGTGTAGTGCTCATCGGCCAAAGCGATAAAAACCCCAAAGGCACGTACACCTTTGATGAACTCTATACTCTGGCCGAAACGGTGCCCGACAGCATGGTGGAAGAAAGCATCGCTTCCCAGACGACCCATGATGTGATCAACATGCAATACACCAGCGGCACAACCGGCTTCCCCAAGGGCGTCATGCTGACGCACCACAACATTACCAACAACGGCCAGTTTATGGGCGATTGCATGAAGTTTACCAGCGACGACCGTCTGCTGATCGTGGTACCGCTGTTCCATTGCTTCGGCTGTGTGCTGGGCATCATGAGTTGCCTGACGCACGCGACCACAGTAGTGCTCATGACGCGCTTCCATCCCCGCCAGGAGATGGAAATCCTGCAAAGCGAACACTGCACGGCCGTACACGGCGTGCCGACCATGTTTATCGGCATGCTGGAGCATCCGGATTTCGACCAGTTCGATTTTTCGCATCTGCGCACAGGCATTATGGCGGGCAGTCCCTGCCCCATTAAGACCATGCGGGAAGTAACCGGAAAGATGCACCTTCCGGAATTAACCATCACCTATGGGCAAACCGAATGCTCCCCCGGCATGACTATGAGCCGTACCGACGATCCGCTGGAGCTGCGCGTATCTACCGTAGGCAGGATGCTGCCGCAAACAGAGGGCAAGATTATCAACCCCGAAACAGGTCTGGAAGTGCCGCGCGGCACGCCCGGCGAAATTATCACCCGCGGCTACCACGTGATGAAGGGCTATTATAAAATGCCTGAGGCCACACGGCAAGCCATCGACGAAAACGGCTGGCTGCACACCGGTGACATCGGCACGATGGATGAAGACGGAAATTTCCGCATCACCGGCCGGCTGAAGGATATGATTATCCGCGGCGGAGAAAACATCTATCCGCGCGAGATCGAGGAGTTTATCTACACCCATCCCGCCATCCGGGACGTGCAGGTGGTGGGCGTGCCCGACGAGAAATACGGCGAGGAGGTCTGCGCCTGCGTGATCTTCAAGGACGGGTGCAGCGCCACCGAGCGGGAGCTGATTGATTTTGTGCGCGCGGGGCTGAGCCGTTACAAGTCGCCGCGTTACATGCTTGTGATGGAAGAATTCCCCATGACCGCCAGCGGCAAAATTCAGAAATATAAACTCCGGGAAATGGGCGTGCAGCGCCTGAGCCTGCAGGGCGCAGCCAATATCGAAACGGCGTAAGCATAAACCGAAAAACGACGTCTGATCGCAGAGAATTTACATTTTGTGAGGCCGTCTGCGAACGGCCTTTCCCCATTTACATATGTGACCGCCCTGCCATGGCGCTGGGCTCAACACAGATAGGGCCTTTGCAACAAGCTGGAACCGTCTGCGGACAGCCTTTTTTTCATTCGGTGCGCCAGCGTTTTCAGACACCCGCAAACCCTTTCGGCGCTTGACGAACCCGCGAAAGCGTGGTACATTGAAGCTTGAAAGAAACCGTTATACTCGACCGCGAGGTATCGTAATGGACGGACAGAAACCCTACGATCAATACGAGCCCAACGAACCCAACGAATCCGCGCCCGGCACCGAGAGGCACGGCAGAAGGGTTGCTGCTTATGCACACCCACCCGCCGACGTTTTGCCGGAGGACGGGAGCGACGAGGCGTCCCCCAATTGGACGGCCGACACATGGTCACGGCCCGTTCTGCCTGGGCGCGCCTATGCCCAGCGGACCTGGGACGAGGAGGAATACCCCGCCAACGAGCCGGTAGGCGAGGTGATCGTCAACCGTACGAGCACGGATAATACCGGTGCCGAAAGCCCCACGCCCCGCCCCGCAAACACAGAAAATCCCTACATCCGCCCCACATGGGACGAGTCCGCCTATGCCTCCCGGCCCGCTTCCGACACCTCCGGTGAGAAAAACGATCGGGCTTCGGCACTGTATTTCGACGCCGACGCCGATACGTCCCCCCACACGATCCATGCCACGGGCCGCCCGGCGGAGGAAGGGGGCGCCGACGCGTCCGCCAACCCCTACGCGCGTCCTTCCGCTCCCACTCCCACACCCCAGGAGCGCGAGGAGCAGAGCCAACGCTTCGCACCGCCGCTGCGCTTTGTGATGCCCGAGGAATCTTACGTACAGCCGATCCCCCTTGAACACACCAGCGCGCAGCCGACCCCTAACGTTTATAAACAACGCAATCCGTACGCCACACAGGATACGCAAAGTGAGCCTGAACCCCGGCATCACGGGGAACATCCCTACCGGGTGGAAGCGGAAAGCTCCGGCTCCGCTGCGCATAAGCGGCCGCGGCATACGCTGCGGCGATGGCTGATCGCGCTTATGATCCTTGCCTTGCTGGCCGGGGCGGCCTACATGGAGCGGGATTGGCTGATCGAAAAGATAGCCCCGCTTTTCGGCACCGAAACAGCAGAAAACGCACAGCAGGCTTCGGGCAGCCAGCAGCAGGCCGCGGCGTACGATCCCGCACCCGTACTGCAGCCCGGCGAGCGCGCTAAAAAAGGCATCGCTTCTGTCGCAGGCCATATTGACCTTCAATCCTACGCCGTTACCAACCGCAACGTTGTCGCGCGCGTCGCCCTGGGCGGTGGGCTGTACGATTATTATCTGTTCGCCTCTGCAGACGGCAGTCTGCTGGGGTATTACGACGCTTTGCCGGAGGACGGTTTTCTGCCCTGCCCCAACGATATATTTTATGTCGCCATGCCGCCTTACCTGATTGATAACGAAGGCCAGCCGCTGATCGATACCGCCCGCTACGCCCAGAGCGTGGGCGACGATCCGGTGCTGGGCCCCATGATTAACGGCTGGGCCTTGATTTGCGATCAGGAACATACCACCTACAATTATATCAACGCAAACGGCGCGGTGTTAAGCACCCTGTGGTTCAGCAAGGCGTTTCCGTTTACCGCCGATTCGACCGTTGCCTATGTGGACACAGGCAATGTGACTACCCCAGCGGAACGCTACGCCCTGTATGAACTCACGCGGGACGGCACCGCCACGATGTGGTGGCATACCGCCGATATGAACGCGGTGCTCGGCTGCGCCTGCGGCGTGGTGCAGATGGACGACGGCAGGATGATCCTGCTGGATGGCCAGCAGACCGTACTATGCACGACCGACGACGTGGCAGTTTATGTGGATTGCGGCGCTATTGTCGCACGCGACCCTGCAACGGGCAAATACGGGCTTTTCGTCAACGGTGATCCACATTATGATTTTGCTTACGACAGCATCGCCCCCGTGCAGACGTCGGACATCCGCTGGCGGGAGGAAAAAGACGGTTTTTACCGGCAGTATACCGTAACGGGCGTGGCCTACCCTCTGCCGCTTTCCCATTATTTTGAGCTTGTCCGGGACGACGCGCAGGAAATGGTGGCCCTGTCCACAAGCTCCATCTATCCGCTGCTGTTAAGCACACAAGAGTAGGAGGTCACGCTGATGAAACGGGCATTGGCTTTATTGGTAACGTTCTGCCTTCTGTTCGGTTCCGCCGCCGCAACCGGGGATACCGGAGAAACGCGCACCGTGGAACTGACAAAGGATGGCGTTACGGTGTACAAAGTTGAGGCGAGCGGTACGACCGACACTCTCCAGTACAAGGTGCAATACCCAGCGTTCGAGTGCGAGGACGCAACGCTGCAAAGCTACCTTACGCAGGCGGTCACCACGCCGCTGCTGGCGCTTCGCAAGATGGATAAAATGAGCGCCGATGCCGCCTATGAAAACGGGGGTAAAGATACCGTCCGCGTAAGCTTCACCGTCAGCATGGACTTTAGCGGCGTCCTCTCGCTGGAAGCCTCCGTAGGCAACCGCGCGGCCGACGGCACGCTGGACGAAGTGCTGTTTTTTTACCGCATCATCGACCTGCAAAACCGTAAGGAATTAAGCCTCTACGATCTGTTTTCCGCTTCCCGCGACGTAGTGGACGCGGCGGTGCGCACCGCCGTGTTCCAGCAGGAAAGCGTGCTTGGCACGGCCATCGTATCGGACGCTTCGCAGGTGCCCGCGCCCAATTCCTGCTTCTTGACTACGGCCGCCTTCCGCTGCCTGTACGCGGCGGGCACCGTCGCCCGGGAAGCGGCGGTCGTGGATATTCCGTGGGCGCAGCTGGGGCTTACCCGCTCCGCCGTGCTGACGGGCGGGGCTTCCCAAGCTGATGCAAGCGCATCTGCCCCGGTAAACGCCATTACGGATATGGCCGCTCTTACGCAGCTGCTGACCGCCACAGACTGGAAGGCCGGCAACGGCTACCTGCGCTTCCTGCCCGACGGCACGGTTGTCGATCCGACCGGCCTGCCCGCCCTGTATACCGGGTATGCCGTACAGGAAGGCAAGCTGTATCTGGATTCGGCTGATCTTTCCGGCCAGGCCGCAACCGTAACGCAAACGACAAGCGGGCTGCTGTTCACCTTTGATGCTACTGGCGGCGCTGACAGCACGCTTGCGCTTTTCGCCGCCAGCGTGCCCGCCCAGGAGCCGGAAGCGACGCAGACCCCACAGCCGGCAACCCTCGCACCGCTGAGCGCGGTGGTTACCCCCACACCCATGCCCGTCGCCGGCGAGGATGCGGACATCGTCGCCTTCTTGACGCAAGGGCTGTGGAAGCCGCTGGGAGACAACGGAAACATCTACTACCAGTTCACAGCGGACGGGAAATTGCTGACCATCGAGGTTTCTTCCTATACCGTTGCGGGCGGAACGGTGGAAAGCGACGTTTTTTCGGGTGAAGTATCGCTGGGCGGCACCGCCTTTACCCTGATCGAACCGGACGGTTCCCAAAACGGCTACGTGCTCAATCGCAGCGGAACGGCCATCGCTCCCGCTGAGTTCGTGACCCCTTCCCCCACCCCGACGCCTTCCCCATCGCCCACGCCATCGCCAGCCCCCACGCCTTCCCCCACCCCGGCGCCGACGGCGACGCCTTCCCCAACGCCTACGCCCACACCAACGCTTTCCCCCTACGAGGTAGCGGTGCAAACAGCGCCCACACTGGCCGTGCTAAGCGACGCGACCTTTGAAAAACGCCAGACCTTGAAGGTTTACAGCGCGCCGGACGAAAACAGCTACCGCAGCGCCAAGGCGCAGGTCACCACTGATGACACTGTGGATATTTTCGGTGTCACCGGGGATTGGGTGCTGGTGAGCTATCCCATCGGCGACGGCTCACGCGGGCGCATCGGTTATATCAGCACCGTCACGCTTGCCGATGCGGCCAATGTTGCCAAACTCAGCTTAGCCAGCATCGACATCACTTTAACCCGCAATGCCACCGCGACGGACGATCCGCTGATGGGAAAAGGGAAAATATTCGAGCTGAAAAAAGGCGTACAGGTCAAGCTGCTGGCTTTCCTGGGCACCGATTGGGCCTATATCGAAACGACGTATAAGGATCAGCCTTGCCGCATTTTCATTCCCCGCGCCTCGTTAAGCGGGGTGTAAACACTCCACCCAATCCTCCATTCGATTGCGCCAAACAGGGAAGCGGCCGCCGTGGCAGCCGCTTCCCTGTTTGTGCTAGGTTCCGTTTTACACGCATCCTATAATTTACCGGTCGTGAACATCCCGACACAGTTGGGCAGCATCACCCTGTTTGGATGTCGCCGCTATTTCGTGACCGCTGTGGCCGCATCCATGGGAGTAAAAGAAGGCGCAAATCCGGAAGAGGCGATCAGGTTGCACACCTTTCGGGTTTGTATCCATTGCGGCTGCCGCATCCGCCCGGTTCAGCCGCGCAGGTAGTGCTCCTGCGCGGGAGTAAGCTCATCAATGCTCACACCCAGCGCCGTCAGCTTGCGCAGCGCCACCTCCCGGTCAATATCCGCAGGTACCGCCATCAGCGCCCGGGGCAGCGCCGCCCCCTGCTCGGCCACGCGGCGCACGCACAGCGCCTGCAACGCGAAGCTCATATCCATGATCTCCGCCGGGTGTCCGTCCCCTGCCGCCAGGTTCACCAGTCGTCCCTCCGCCAGCAGATAGACAGTTCTGCCGTTAGGCAGGGCGTACGCCTCAATGTTGCGCCGCGCCTCCGCATGGCTCACCGCGAGTTTACGCAGGCCCGCGGCGTCCACCTCCACGTCAAAGTGCCCGGCGTTGCATAGAACTGCGCCGTCCTTCATGCGCAGCATATGCTCGGGCGTCACCACGTCCCGGCAGCCGGTGACGGTGACGAAGAAATCCCCCAGCATCGCCGCCTGCGCCATAGGCATAACGCTAAAACCGTCCATCACGGCCTCGATGGCTTTTACCGGCTCCACTTCGGTTACGATCACCTTCGCGCCCATCCCCTTGGCGCGCATCGCAACACCCTTGCCGCACCAACCGTAGCCACCCACGACTACAGTACTGCCCGCAATCGTCAGGTTGGTGGTGCGCATCACGCCGTCCCAAACGCTTTGGCCGGTGCCGTAACGGTTGTCAAAAAGGTGCTTGCAGTCCGCATCGTTGATGTTGAACATGGGAAAGCGGAGCGTTCCCGCGCGTTCCCGCGCCCGTAACCGGAGGATGCCCGTGGTGGTTTCCTCGCAACCGCCGCGCAGGTTGACCGCCCATTCGGGATGCTCGTCATGCAGTATCTGCACCAGATCGCCGCCGTCGTCCACCATCACGTCGGGGCATACGCTCAGGGCGAGACGCTCGTAACGGGTTAAATCCTCCACGCCGCAGCCATGTTTCGCCAGCACCGTCACCCCGCTTTTCGCCAGCGCGGCGCAAACGTCGTCCTGCGTGCTCAGGGGATTACTGCCCGTCGCGTAGACCTCCGCCCCGCCCGCGCGCAGCACCTGGGCCAGATAGGCGGTCTTGGCTTCCAGATGGATGCAGATCACCGCCTTGAGCCCCTGCAAAGGCTGATCGCGTAAAAACTCCGCTTCGATTCCCTTAAGCACAGGCATATGCCGCTGTACCCACTCAATTTTCTGCTCGCCCGCCGCCGCGAGCGACGCGTCGAAAATAATCGATTCCATGCCGTTTCCCCGCTTTCTTGCCGAATCCTCCCCTATTATACCAAACAGATCGCCGCACGCCAACCGGGAAGATGAATTGATGCCACACAGACGAAAAAAACCCGGCCGCAAAAGATTGCGGTCGGATCAAAACGCGTGCAGATGGCCGACGATTCCAAGAGAAACAGGGATCGTTTGTCCTCTGGCGACGCGGGAGGAGCACCAGAGAGTTAAGCGAGCATCTTGCGGATAGCGTCCTTGCCGCGCGCACCGATGGCCTGCTGGGCAACCTTGCCGTCCTTGAGCACGATCAGGGTGGGAATACTCATAACGCCGTACTTGGCCGCCAGTTCGGGGGACTCATCCACATTAACTTTGGCAACTTTGTACGCGTCGCTTTCCTCCGCCAGTTCGTCCACCAGGGGGCTGACCATCTTGCAGGGGCCGCACCAATCCGCGTAAAAATCAATCAGCACGGGCTTCGTGCTCTTCAATGCCTCAGTTTCAAAATTCGCCTTCGTAAGTTTAATCACTGCCATTGTGATTTCCTCCTTTCATTGGGAACCTACTATATCTTACCCCAGAACAGGTCAGGTGAAACACACCCCTGTATAATTTCAATTGACTTTCGTTTCACTGCTCCCGGGGGTAAACGCAGCGTCGGTTCTCCGTTTGGGCGTATTCCCGCCGGAGCTAAGGGGCCCGATACGGTAGTTGAACATAACATTGGAATTGGGGAAACGCTGGTAAAAGAAGCGCTTTACGCGCTCCATCACCAGATGACCGTTATCCAGCGTGGCGGTCGGCAACAGCAACGCGTATTGCGAGGGTCTGAAATGGGTAATGGTGTCGCCTTTACGTAAGTTGCTTCGCAGCAACTCGCTCAAGCTCTTCATAATCTCGTCCAGCTTCAGCGGCGTAAGCGGTTCCCCGTCCGTCCCGGTAATCATGATCACGGCGAGGAACATGTTGGTGCCCAGGCGCTCCAGATTACGAATCTGCAAATTGTAGATTTCGCGAAACACGGAATACTCGCATTCATAGGCGCCGTGCGCCTCGCCGAAGGCCGTAAGCTCCTCTCGGATGGCGTCCAGATCCACGTCCAGGGTATCGCCGGTGCGGGTGATCTGCTTGTAAAACTCCTGCAGCCCTTCCGGGGGCTTGACGCCCAGGTAGCGGAAATGCATGTTGGAAACGTGCTTATACTGCATCATCGCTTCATTTTCACGGTTGGTTTTTACCAGCGCCTGCATCAGCTCCAGGTGCAGACGGTCGTCGAAAGGATCGGTTTCCAGGGCGACGCGGCAGTTCTGGATGATCTCTTCGTAGCGCTCCGCATCTTTAAGCAGCGCCAGATAGGTATACACGATGCGGATGTAACGGTTGTGCAGGTTCACGCTGCGGCTGACGGCCCACTCGTACGGGTCGCTGCCGGATAGCAGATCCCCGGTATACAAGGCGATTATCTTTCGGAAAAGCTCGTCGATTTCCTTGTCCAGCTCGTTTCGCCCTTCCAGCTCCACCTCCAGACGCTCGAATTCGTACAGATCCACCATCAGCCCGGGCACAGGTTGGAAGCGATAGCCGCCCCGACTGGAGGCGATGCATTCGCCAAGCCCATCGCTGCAGGCGTTTAAAATAGCACGGTATCGGCTGACAAGCGTTTTCAGCGCGTTTTCGGGGCTGGTGCTCTTATCATTGGGCCAAAGCGCCTCGATCAGCTGGTGGTTCATCACCGCGGCGTTCTGTTTGAGAATCAGGTATTGCAGGAGCGCAGTTCCTTTTCTGGATTTAGCAATCACCCGATCCAGGCACTCGTTATTAACAAAAAGGCTGAAACCTCCGAACATACGAATCCGAACTTGATCGGGCATACGGCACTCCTTCCTTTCGGCAGGCGAACGACTTGGTATAGAAGGATTGTGGATGGATGTATAAATATTATAACGATCTTATTACATAAAATCAAGTGTTATGTAAAAAACCCTGCGACATTCGTGTAACAAATCAGTGGCGCGCGGCATCTGGCGGAAGTACGAGTGGATTTTTTTCGTACGATAGCGTATACTACATAGGAATCCCCGCGACAAGGAGGATCAGTGTATGGCTCATTTCCCTCCGATGCCCGAAGACCCGCAGGGGCATTTTGATGTTCGCCACGGCCGGCGGCACGGGAGAGCCGGACGTTTCTTTCGCGGTTACCTGATGGTCGCCGGAGCGCTGGCGACGGCGTATCTGCTGGAACGGCTGCTGGTGCTATTGTTTATTGAGCTTGGTAAATGGCTCTAAGCCTGTTTTTCATCCGTTGGGAAAGGACGTGATCGACGTATGAGGCAGCCTCCCCCTAACCCGACCCCGGAAGAATACTCTCGGCCGCGGCGGCGCCGATTCCGCCCGCGGCGCTTTGTCAAACGGTTTTTTCTGCTGCTGATATGCCTCGCGCTCACCTTTCTGGCCGTCCGCTTCGGGCCCGACCTGTATCGCCGCTTCATCGGCGACGGCAATACCACGTGGGTCAGCGAGCGTTTCAGTGAGGAAATGGCGGAGAAAAACGAGCTGGTGGTCTATCAGACTACGCTGACCGGGCAGGAAACCGTAGCGCAGGAGGCTTGGCTGCTGGGTACGGTGCAGAAGGTGGCGATACCCTATTCGTTCTCACTGAGCTTCGCGGTAGACCTGAGCCTGGCAAAAGTGCGCGTGGACACAGCAACGGACACCATCGTGGTTCTTTTGCCCTCGCCCGTGGCGAAGTACCCCAAGCTGACCGTTGATGAGACGCAGGTGCAGAAGAACGACTGGCTCTATCCGCTTACGCCCGAGCGTTATGCGGAAATGAAAAACGAGATCGAACAGAAGCTGTACGACGAGTGCGCCACCAAACAGGAATATCTGGACGCCGCCTGGCAAACGGCGGTGAAGGACATGGAAACCCTCTTTTCCGGCATCGCGTCCACAAGCCGTGACGGCGTTACCTGCACCATTACGATTCTCCGGGACGACAACCTGTCCGCACCTACGGCGGAACCTGACGCGACTCCTTCCCCTGCTCCTTCTCCGACAGCATAGCCCTGCGAACCAAGCCTGCCGTGAAAACAAACGCTCTCAAAACACACGGAGCCGCCCGCGCCCAAAGGCGCGAACGGCTCCGCTTTTTCTGCGCCGCGTTGCGCAGCTTGCATCACGCATGTACGCGTTATTCGGCGAGCTTGAAGATTTCCACAATATCCTGCCGATGCAGCTCGATATAGGCGCCAACGGTGCTTTGCTCCGTGGGCAGGGCACGCGCGGCCAGCATTGCATAGTCCGCGCCGGTGATGCCCGCCTCGCTCAGGCGTACCGGCATGGAAAGCGAGCGGTAGAAGGTTTCCAGCCTGCGAACGCCTTCCAGCGCCGTGGCGGCTTCGTCGCCGAAGTCCGTGGGCACGTCAAAAATCTCCGTGGCAAACTGGGCAATCTTCAAGGGGTACTGGCGAACGGCGTATTTCATCCAGGCTGGAAAAACGATGGCAATCCCCGCGCCGTGGGCGATATCGTACTCGGCGCTCAGCTCGTGCTCCACCTTATGGCTGCCCCAATCCCCGATGCGGCCGGTGTGCAGCAGCGTATTGTGCGCCAGCGTCCCCGTCCACATCACTTCCGCGCGCGCGTCGTAATCGGTTGGGTTTTCCATCACGAGGGGCGCGTTGTGCAGTATGGTTTTCATGCCGGCGGCAATCAGGCGATCCGTCAGCTCCACATGCGTAACTCGGGTGAAGTAGCGCTCCATCATATGCGCCATGATGTCCACACAGCCGCAGGCCGTCTGGTAGGGCGGCAGGGAAAACGTCCATTCGGGGTTGAGGATGGAGAAAGTCGGCACGTTGGTCACGGAATTAAAACCGCGCTTGAGCATCCCGTCCTCGTTGGTGATCACGGATGAATAGCTCATTTCACTGCCGGAGGCGGGAATGGTGAGGATGACGCCCAACGGGAGCGTCGTTTTCGGTTGGCGCTTACCCATGTAAAAATC
Source organism: Eubacteriales bacterium (assembly GCA_021371895.1). GTDB lineage: Bacteria > Bacillota > Clostridia > Christensenellales > Aristaeellaceae > CAXXOK01. The sequence goes on from JAJFVI010000280.1 coordinate 16,734, forward strand.
CCACACATCCCCATCGTCAGGCACGCCGTTAACCACACCCTTGGCAGTGTCGATGGCGCTGCCGCCACCCAGTGCCAGCACCAGACCGATGCCTTCGCGCCGGCAGATGTCGATGCCCTCACGCACGCGCGCAAGGCGCGGGTTGGGCGCAATACCGCTCAATTCCCAGACTTTCATCTCATTTTTGACTAAAATCTCCATCACCTGATCGAAAAGCCCGATGCGCTTCACACTTCCGCCGCCGTATACCATTAGCGCTCTCCGCCCGTACTTTCGCGCTTCCTCGCCCAGATGGGAAAGGGCGTCTCTGCCGAAAATGATCTTCGCCGGATTTTGAAAAACAAAATCGATCATTTAGCTTCACTCCTTTGCGTTTCGCGTCCGTCTTGATTATACTATGGCCGCGTTCTTACGTAAAGGGAGCCCGCCGGAAAGGCAGGCTCCCCTGAACCTTTAACAAATCTCCTGGCGGTGTCGGAAAGCCGAAGCTTTCAGACTGTATTCCGAAACCAGCGACATGCGCGGTGGTTTCGGAAGCCTTGCGTAGCAAGGCTACAGACCGTTAACAAGCCCCCCCAGGGTGGCGTCGGAGGCCCCGAAGGGAAGCGTGTGCGCAGTGCGCACCACGGAGAAGCCGTGAGCGACCTGAAGGTGAGGCTCTCAGTTATCGCAGGCTGCACTACCGTTTACCTGCTCGCTTTGAGCCTCACCTGCGAGTCGTTTTCACCTTCGGTGAAGTGCCCACTGGGCACACACTTCCCTCCGGCGCCGGATGGGCGGGGAGTTTGCGGCTTTGCCGCAAACAGAACCCGCAGCTCAAAAAAGTGGCATAGCCACTTTTTGACTATTTATACAGGCATGGTCATTTGCCCTTTGTCCAGCATGGTGCTGTCCACTTTGAGCTGTTTGGCCAGCCGGTACTGGAAATACTTCAGCGCTACCTGCGGGAAGAGTGCGTAGCTGAGCACGTCCTCCTCCTGCTGGTAGTAATCGCGAATCTCCTGGCGGTACTTATCCAGCTCGGGCGGAATATCGTCGGCAGGGCGGTGTGTGATGACCGTGTCTTCGCCGATGACCTTCTTGCGCACGTCCTCGTCCACCTCGGCGGGCAGGCGGCCGTATTCGCCGCGCAACAGCGCCTTGGATTCCTGCGTGACCATCTTGTAACGCTCACCGCCCAAGACGTTCATCACGGCCTGTGAGCCCACGATTTGGCTGGTGGGGGTCACCAGCGGCGGATAGCCGAAATCCTTGCGCACGCGCGGCACTTCGGCCAGCACCTCGTAATACTTATCCATAGCGTTAGCCTGTTTCAATTGCCCGATGAGGTTGCTCAGCATCCCGCCGGGTACCTGATAGAGCAGGGTGTTGGCATCGGTAGCCAGCACACGGGCCGGATCGCGCCAACCTTCCTTGGTCAGCTCCTCAGCTACGCCACGGAAGTAAGTCGCCAGTTCAATGAGGAGTTTCAGGTCCAGCCCGGTATCGTATTCGGTACCCCGCAGGGTGGCGACGATAGCTTCCGTAGGCGGCTGTGAGGTGCCGCCGCCCAGGGGGCTTAACGCCGTATCCACCACGTCCACGCCCGCCTCAATGGCCTTAAGGAGTGTCATGGCGCCTGTGCCGGTGGTATCGTGCGTGTGCAGTACGATGGGCAGGTTGGTTTCCGCCTTCAGACGCTTTACCAGGCTATACGCTGCATAGGGCAGCAGGAGGTTAGCCATATCCTTGATGCAGAT
>JAJFVI010000305.1 GCA_021371895.1 Eubacteriales bacterium
CGTGGCGAATGGCGACGGGGGAAATTCGCTGGCAGGGTTGAAAATGTACATTGGGGTTATCACATCGGATTATCAAGCCTGTCCGTCCGGCGGGCCACCCCATCGTGCTTCCCGCCTGCGTGGCGAATGGCGACGGGGGAAATTCGCTGGCAGGGTTGAAAATGTACATTGGGGTTATCACATCGGATTATCAAGCCTGTCCGTCCGGCGGGCCACCCCATCGTGCTTCCCGCCTGCATGGCGAATGGCGACAGGGGAAATTCGCTGGCAGGGTTAGGTTGAAATCTATTTAGGTTTCACAGCAGCAGGCTTTATACACATCCACATACTGGTTCTGAGGCGACAGGGAAAATCGCCATCCCGATTGGCAAGTATTCCAGCGCATAGACGTGATCACGTCTAATCTTCCTGTTCTCCGGGGCTGCCTTTGCTGCGGGCGAGGAGGAACGCGTCGATCACGTCTGCGTACTGCACAAAAGCTTTCCCTTGGGGGCGACTTACGAAGGTCATGGTTGCCCGCGTTGTCGGGTGCATTAACGTCAGCGCCGCACCCCACAGGGCGATGGGTTCGCCCGGCTCACCCTTGCCGTAGCGCATGTCCTGTACAATAGGGTGCCCGGCGTGCGCGAGCTGCACACGGATCTGGTGTTTACGCCCGGTTTCCAGTGCAATCGCTAAAAGAGCCGTATCCGTCTGCGCATCGGCCGCGAGGGTTTGCCAGCGCAATTTGGCTTGCTGCGCCTCGGGCGTGTATGGCGAAACGCAGGCAACGCTCCCGGTTTGTTCATCTTTCAGGAGCCAATCCGACAGCGTACCGGTGGGGACAATGTCCGCGCCTGTGGCAACCACCAGATAGTCGCGGCGCATGGCGTGCGTGCGCAGCTGCTCACTCAGGCGTGCCGCCGCCTTGCTTGTGCGCGCCAGCGCCACCAGCCCGCCCACGGGTCGATCCAACCTGTGTACGCAGCCCAGATAAACCTCGCCCGGCTTCTGGTACTTCTGCTTTACATAGCGCTTCATGTGGTCAATCAGGCAATCGTCTCCCGTAATATCCCCCTGTGTGAGCAGGTTAGGCGGTTTTTCGACAATCAGCAGGTGATTGTCCTCGTATACTACTTTACACATCGGGTGTCCACCTCGCTGTGGCGCCGCAGGGCAGCACGCCGCCTGTTTTGACCGGAAGCGCCAGTTCTTCCGCCGTCACGCTGCCCGTGCCGCCCAGACAGCGCTGGACGATGTTGCCCAGCACACTGGCCGCGAACCCCGTGGTGTAGCCGTTGATCAGGAAAAACAAGGGCTGGTCGGAAAGCGCCTCGGCACAGAGCGCCGCAAACCCGTACAGCTCGTTTTCCAGCTTCCAGACCTCGCCGTTTGGCCCGCGGCCAAAACTGGGCGGGTCCATCAAAATTCCGTCGTAGTGATTTCCACGGCGCAATTCCCGCTGCACGAAGGTTTTCGCGTCCTCCACGATGAAGCGCGTACGCTCCTCGGGGATGCCGGAAAGATCACGGTTTTCCTTTGCCCATTGCACCATGCCCTTGGCCGCGTCCACATGTGTCACATGCGCGCCCGCAGCGGCGCACGCGAGCGTCGCCCCGCCGGTATAGGCGAACAGGTTGAGCACCTTCACTTCCCGGCTCCGCGCCACAGCGGCGGCGATGCGCTCCCGCATAAACGCCCAGTTGGCCGCCTGCTCAGGAAATAATCCCGTGTGCTTAAAACCCGTCGGGCGCACGTAAAACTGGAGGTCGTCCAGCGTCATCACCCAGCGCTCGGGCAGCTTGCTGAAAAACGTCCAGTTGCCCCCGCCCGTTTCGCTGCGGTCGTAGCAGGCATCCGCCGTATCCCACAGCGCCGGGTTTGCCTTGGGCCAGATCACCTGCGGGTCAGGCCTGCGCAGCACTACATCTTTCCAGCGCTCCAGCTTTTCGCCGTCGCCAGTGTCCAGCACCTCGTATTCACGCCAGGAATCGCAAAGAAACACGTCGGCCGCACCTCCTTTGGGAATGGGTTTGTATTTTGTCAGTCTATTTTCTGTGCTTTACGGATGGGTATTCGCCTTGCAACCGAGCGAACCCTGCGCGAGGATGGGATCGTATGCATCCTGAACCATGAAAGCCCTTTGGCCGTGCATGGCACGGCCAAGCAGGGGAGCGTCGGGTTTTGTCTTACGCCGGTCGTTATGCCTTTTTCACGCTCAGGGTGGCCGTTTTACCATTGATGTCCCATTCCTGCGTGATTGCGCCTTCGGCAGGCGTGCCTTCGCACAGGGTAATGGCCAGAACACTTTGCATGATGAACGTTTTCCCCGCCTCCACGGCGGCGGCGATTTCCGGATCGGCGGTATACGTCACTTCGATGCGGTCGGTCACGGCGAAATCCGCGTCCTTGCGCATGGTTTGCAGCTTGCTGACCACCTCGCGCTGATACCCTTCGGCGATCAGCTCCGGCGTGAGGTTACAATCCAGCACCACGGTCAGGTCATTATCCACCTGCGAGGCGAAGCCGGGCTTATGCACAGGCTCGGAAAGCACGTCCTCCATGGTAAGGGACACCTCCGTGCCCCCCAGCGAAAAAGCGACAGCTTCGCCGCGGGCGAAGGCGTCTATCACATCGTTGCCGTCGGCTTGTTTCAGCCACGCGCCGATCTCACCCAGCAGTTTGCCGTATTTCGGGCCGAGGGTACGCAGTTGGGGTTTAAGGGTATAGGTGGTAAAGGCGCGCGCGTCGTCGGTAAAGACGACGTTTTTCACGTTCAGTTCATCCGCGGCCAGTTCCACAAACGCCTCGTCCAGCGTAACGCCTTTAACGTACAGGGCATTCAGCGGCTGGCGCACCTTCAGGGCGGCAGCGTTGCGGCAGGCGCGCCCAAGGCTGACCACGCGCAGCAGCGCCTCCATCTGGCGGTTGAGCACTTCGTCGATCAGGCTTTCGTCCGCCGTGGGGAAATCACACAGGTGTACGCTCTCGGGCGCGTCCGCGTACACGGTGCGCACAAGGTTCTGGTAGATGTCCTCGCTGATGAAAGGTACAAACGGCGCGATCACCTTGGCAAGCGTCGTGAGCACCGTATAGAGGGTGACGAAAGCGGCTTCCTTGGTTTCGTCCATTCCCTTGCCCCAGAAGCGTTCGCGGCCGCGGCGCACATACCAGTTGCTCAGGTCGTCCACAAAGGCGTTAATGGCGTTGGCCGGTTCGGGGATGTGGTATTGGCTCAGCTCGTCGTCCACCTGGCGGATCAGCTGGTTTAAGCGGCTGAGAATCCACCGATCCATGAGCGTATACCGCACCCCGGCCGGGTCGTGCTCCCTGGGATCGAAGTTATCAATATTGGCGTAGAGCACAAAGAAGGCATAGGTATTTTGCAGCGTAGCCATAAACTTGCGCTGTCCCTCGCTCACCGCCTTATCGCTGAAACGGCAGGGCAGCCACGGCGCGCCGGCGGTGAAGAAATACCAGCGCACGGCGTCGGCGCCCTGTTTATCCAACACGCTCCAGGGATTGATCACGTTGCCCAGATGCTTGCTCATCTTTTTGCCGTTCTCATCCTGCACATGCCCCATGACGATGCAGTTTTCAAACGGCGAACGGTCAAAGATCAGCGTGCCGATGGCCATGAGGGTGTAAAACCACCCGCGGGTCTGATCTACAGCCTCGCTGATGAAATCCGCCGGGAAGCGCTGGTTAAAAATTTCCCGGTTTTCAAATGGATAATGCCACTGCGCGAAGGGCATGCTGCCGCTATCGTACCAGCAATCGATCACCTCGGGCACGCGGTGCATGGGTTTGCCGCACGTGGGACAGAAGATCTCCACCGCGTCGATATAGGGGCGGTGCAATTCGATGTCCTCCGGCACCGGTTTGGTAGCCATATGGCGGAGTTCCTCCCGAGAACCGACGACGTGCATGTGCCCTTCTTCGCAAATCCACATGGGCAGGGGCGTACCCCAGTAGCGTTCGCGGGAAAGGCTCCAGTCCACTACGTTATCCAG
>JAJFVI010000315.1 GCA_021371895.1 Eubacteriales bacterium
CGCGACACCCACCCCGGCACCTTCACCGACGCCCACCCCGGCACCTTCACCGACGCCCACCCCGACACCCACCCCGACACCCACCCCGGCACCTTCACCGACGCCGCCCGCAACGCACGTACCCACCAACGCGTACAGCCGCGACCACATCGTAGTGATGGACAACGTGCGGTATGCGGTAGATTTCAATTATCTGCAGTCCGTAAACCCGGATATCAAGGGTTGGCTGATACAGGATGGCACGGTGCTTAATTACCCTGTATTGCAGGCGACAGATAACAGCTATTATCTCAATCATCTGTTCAACCGAAACATCAATAAACTCGGCTCCATCTTTCTGGACAGCGGCAACGCCGAAACCTTCGGCGATGCGATCACCTATCTTTACGGGCATTATACAGCCAGCGACACGATGTTTTCCACCCTGGCCAACTATCAGGAGCAGGCTTATTACGACGCGCACCCGCAGATGACACTGCTAACGCAGTATGGGGATTATTCCATCGATCTGTTCGCAGCCAACGTGTACGAGGCGGACGACGGTGATGCGTGGCGTGTGAAGACGTTTACGTACAAAGCGGAGTTTACGGAGTATATACAACAGTTGATGCAGTCCTCGGTCTTTCAAGGCAAGGAAAGCGCCACGCCCGAGTGGGGCGATCAGCTGCTGGTGCTATCCACTTGCGACGGCGATCTGCATGGCAAGCGCTACGCACTTTACGGCCGTATGCGCCAGATCCTCTACGCGACGACCGACAGCGTCACGGTCACCAAGATCAAAATGGACGAGCGGGAAACCATCAGCGGCTGGGTGGAGGTTCCCGGCAAGGGCGAAATGATCGTGTACGTGCAAAACGATCCCCTGTGGTCCACCATGCGCTACGAAAACCGCGGCTCCATCAAGTACAGAACCTTCGGCGACGGCGGTTGCGGCCCCACGTCCGTCGCAATGGCGGTAGCCAACCTGGTACCCAAGGAACGCCTGGCAGACATCCTCAATTACGCAAAGAGCACGGGGGGCTTTACCTTCAACAAAGCCTCGGTCAACGATTACTTTTGCAACCTGCCGGACGCGCAATACCAAGTCCAGACGGCGGACGAATACCTGCGCTATTTCCCGCTGGTCATGGCGAATTTCGCGACCGGTAATAATATATGGGGGCAAGTCTCTCGCAGCAACTCTTCCGGTACCAGCCTGGGTTTCCTTAGAAAGATCGCCTATCTGTACAAACTGGATATCTCCACCACTTACGACGAAAACGCAGCGGCCAACGCCGTGCGCAACGGTGCGATTGTCATCCAGAACCTTGGGGAAGGCAATCCCTTCACGGGCGGCGGGCATTATGTGGTGCTGGCCAGCGCGGATGACGAATACGCCTATTACCTGGATCCTTACCGGCAGAAAAATTACGATAAATACGATTCCAATCACCTGCTGACCAGCATCGCGCCTGGCGTAGCGCGGGTGAGTTTAAAAAATGTGCGCAATCTGGGCATCGGCACCAGCTATATCCTATATGCGACGGAGCTGACCGCCTCGCCGGAGCCGCCGGTAACGGGCGAGTAAAGGCGGCAAGTATCCACAGCCCGGTGTGGTGCCGGCAGACCAACAACTCCGGAAAATACGGTAGAAATACCGTGGGGGTGTATCCACGGCCTTTTCGCGTTGCATTGCTCGTGATACAATCAATATCGTACGATCTTTGGATTTCCACGCAGACCGGCGACTACCGCCATGGGAGGTTGACTATGCTGGCGCAGGACGTGCTTAGTTTTTTTGAGGAGAACGATGTTAAATTCGTCCGTTTAGCCTTTCTGGATCTGTTCGGAAGGCTGAAGAACATGGCGATCCAGCCGGATCTGCTGGCGCAGGCGTTTGAAGCGGGCGTGCCCTTTGACGCGACCGCCATTGACGGCTTCGACTGCGGCACAGGCGGCGATCTGCTGCTCCGGCCCGACCCCGACACGCTCAGCCTGCTCCCTTGGCGGCCGCAGGCCAGCCGAGTGTGCCGCCTGCTTTGCGATGTGCTGACTCCTGACGGCAAACCTTACGCAGCCGACCCGCGCTTTATTCTGCGCGAAGCAACGGAGGAAGCGACGGCGCGGGGGCTGACGGTGCGCATCGGGTCGGAATGCGCGTTTTACCTGTTTGAGGCCGACGAACAGGGCAATATCACCAACCGGCCGCAAGATCGGGGCGGCTACCTGGATGTTTCGCCACTGGATCGCGGGGAGGACGTGCGGCGTGAGATCAGCCTGACGCTCGCCTCCATGAATATCCAACCGGAGAGCAGCCACCACGAGCGCGGCCCCGGCCAGAACGAGATTGATTTCCACCGCGCCGATCCGCTGACCAGCGCGGATCACCATGTGGCTTTCCACCATGCCGTGCGTACCATCGCCGCGCGTTACGGGCTGCGCGCCTCCTTCCTGCCAAAGCCGCTTTCCAACGATTTTGGTAACGCGTTTCATATCAATATATCGTTCTACCGGGAACGCAGCAACCTTTTCCGCATGGAAGACGGGCAACTCTCCCCACAGGCGCGTTCCGCCATGGCGGGCGTACTGAACCGCCTGCCCGAGATGACGCTGTTTTTGAACCCCATTCCCAACAGCTACGAGCGCCTGACCGACAACGATTCCCCCAATCGCGTATGCTGGTCCACCCTGCGGGGGCGCAACGCCATGCGCCTGCCGTTGCCGCAGCATCGCTTCGCGCGGATGCAGATCGCCAGCCCCGACCCCACCTGTAACGCCTATCTGGCGTATGCGCTGCTCATCCGCGCGGCACTGGAGGGCATGGAGCGCGGTGAAACACTGCCGCCTTCGGTGGAGCGGAACTGGAACGAAGCGCCCATGCTGCCCGAAAGTCTGCCCGAGGCAATCGCCGTGGCGAAAGAGAGCGCTTTCATTGCACGCAGCCTGCCCGCCATCGTGGTGGAAACGTTCCTGCTCGGAGGCGAAAAGCTGCTGCAGATGGATCGGCAGGACAAAACAGGGTTGTTCCAGCATCAGTTTGAGCGTTTCTAGGCGAATGCCGATCGGAAGGGGGGCATTCGATGGCTGGGGAGAAGGCACTGCTCGTCGCCTCACAGGGGCAGGAAAAGTTAAGGCAATGGCTTGAGGAGGCGCAGGTCGGCGAAATCACCGCCGCGAAAAGCGCGGTGGAAGCACGCCGCAGCGTTGCGGGAGACGCACATACGCTGATGCTCATCAACGCGCCCCTCGTGGACGAAACCGGCCTGGAACTGGCGATTGACCTTGCCAAGTGCAGTACGGCGACGGTGATCCTGCTGGTGAAAACCGAGCTCGCGCCCATGATTATCGACGCGGCAACGGATGCCGGCGTGCTGATCGTCACCAAACCCGTCATCCCCCAGCTTTTCGAGCAGGCGATACGGGTTGGCCAGGCGTGTCGCAACCGCATGCTGCTGTATAAAAGCGAGAATGAACGCCTGCAAAAGAAATACGAGGAATTAAAAATCATCGATCGCGCCAAATGCCTGCTGATTGAGCACATGCGCATCACTGAGGAGGAGGCGCACCGTGTGCTTGAAAAAGAGGCGATGAACGCGCGCATTTCACGTGTGCGCGTCGCCAAACAGATATTGGAGCGCTTTGAGCTCTAAAAAACGAGCAAGCCGGAGCGGCAAGCGGTATCCCTTTTCGGCGTTCGTACGCCATTGCAACGGAAGTTTTTTTCTCTCACACAAGATAGGCTCGCGCATCTTGACGAGCAGGGTTCACTTTGGTATACTATCGCTTGGTTTCCCCTTATGGAGCGGTATCGAAGAGGTCATAACGGCCCTGACTCGAAATCAGGCGACGGGCAACCGTCCGTGGGTTCGAATCCCACCCGCTCCGCCATAAAAGGACGTCAATCTCGATACGAGGTTGGCGGCCTTTTTGTATTGATGGGAAACGTTGATTTATAAGGGATTCAGCGATTTAGAGGATTGGTGATATGGCTTAGAAGTTGGTTTTCAAGGCCTGACAGCGCCCAGAAATTCCCATGAATCAGGCACTCTTACACAAATGCTCAGGTGGGTGCATTGCTGGGTGCATAACGCAATTATTCTGAAATTGCCTATGGTAGGCTAATATTAAGTGTCGTTATTATTGGCAATATTTCGCTTTGAGCTGAACTTTGTGTTTTTTCGGTGTGAACCTACTTCGTCGCGATATACATTGCTGCGTTGATTTCTTATTTGCTGAACAGCATCAAATATTTCTTGAGTTATAATTGCCGGGTGATTTCCTTTGATAACAAACTGCTCGTGAGAACCATCACTATTGATAACACGCTTCGATGAAATACTGTAAGTCTTGAAGACAGCCGCGTCACCAATGTATTTTTCGTTCTGCAAAATCTGTTCTATACTTCGTTTGCTCCACGCCTCCTTGCCGCTTGGAGATAAAACCCCATTAGTTGCAAGCTGA
>JAJFVI010000316.1 GCA_021371895.1 Eubacteriales bacterium
CAATTTTGGGAAAGCAACACCGCGCGGGCATCACCTGCGCGGTGTTTGCATCGCAACCGGCACGCTACCGCATTTGAGTCGTGCGCAGGCGGCTTTGAGCGCCGCAAGCGTTGTTTTCGGCAATGTGCGCTATGCAAGCCGGTACGGTTGGGGTATAATCGTCATGATTCGACACGTTCAATGATGAGGAGAAATGGGGGAGCCGATATGCAAGCGGAGAATGCACAGGCACGGCCGGACACCGGCGATGTTATACTGCGTGTCAGCAGCGTCAGTCGGCGTTTTCGTAAAACGCAGGCGCTAAGCGATTTGAGCCTTGAGATTCCCACGGGGAAGATCGTAGGACTATTGGGGCGCAACGGCGCAGGGAAAAGCACGCTGATGCGCATCGTGGGCGGTATGCTGCGGCCTAACGCAGGGGAAACGACTATTGACGGCGATAAAGTATACGACAACGCTCGGGCGCTGGGCAAGCTGTGCATTATCGGTGATACACCCGATTTCGGGCATCTGTCCAAGCCTGGCGATCTGTTTTACGTATGCCGGGGATTGTTTGCCAACTGGAACAGCGATTATGCGCGGGAACTGCTCGTGCGCTTCGATCTGCCGGCCGATAAAAGAATGAAAACTTTCAGCCGCGGGATGCAAACGGCGCTGATGCTGTGCGTAGGGCTAAGCAGCGGCGCGGAACTAACCGTGTTTGACGAACCGAGCCTCGGGCTGGACGCTGTGCTGCGTGAACGCTTCTACGATCTGCTGGTGGAAGAGAAGCGCCGCCACCCGGAACGGACGTTTCTGGTATCCACCCACCTGATCGACGAGGTGACCAGAGTGTTGGATTCCGCCGTGCTCATCGACGCCGGCCGACTGCTGTGCGCGGGCACCATAGCGGAGTTGCAGGAGGGATACCTGAGCATATCCGGCGCGCCCGAAGCTGTGCGCGAGGTAACGGAAGGGCTGATGATCCTCAAGGAAGAGGAGGCCGCCGGTTCGCTGGTGAGGCACGTGAAGTTGGCTTCCCTAGATGATCGCGGCCGCATCGAGGCCGACAGCCGCGTGCGAACCGCACCGGTGGGCCTGCAGCGCCTGTTTGTGTTCCTGACAGAAGAAAAGGAGGCGGAACGCCATGCAGCAAACGCTTAAAAGAAGCTGGTGGCAGGACGCTCGCCTCGGGGGCGTTCTTCGTTACAACCGGAATGCGCTGGTCAGGACGGTGATTCTGGCGCTGCTGATACTGCTGGCGGCACAGGTAATTGCCTTTCTGGCCCCGTTGGTGATCGATATTACGTATACTAGCAATGGTGTTTCCGTTGACTTCAGCACTACGATTGTGGTGGCGCTGATATGCGGCCTGGCAACGGCGCATAAATCAACGCGATTCCTGCTGCGCTTCGGCACGGCGCGGTTTCCGGTATGGTTGGGCAACATGGCTTCCCTGATGATCGGGATGACGGTTTTTTTGCTAGGCACGCTGCTTTTAAGCATGCTCATGAGTGGGCTGACGCTCGCAATGGCCAACACGATGCCGAGCAAGTATGTGTTTGAGCAGGATCTTGCCGGGGTGACGGGTGGGCATCTTTTTACCGATTCCCTGCTGGCCGCATTGCGGGACCTGCCGACGTATATCCTCTATACCCTTGAATGGACGGCGTTCTTCTACCTGCTGGGCTGCTGTCTGCGCCGTAACAGGGGACTGACGATCTTTGTGGTGGTAGGCGTACCCCTGATGCTGATGATTCTAACGTTGATCCCGGCTGTACGACAAGCCGTGCATGTTGTGGAAAACGCGAACGAGCGCCAGATGATGCTTTTAGGCGTGCAATGGATGAAGAATCTAGCGGACGTGATGCAGTTTGTCCGGCGGGAGTGGCCGACCATCCAGCTGGCATCGGCGCTGGTCAGTCTGCCGCTAAGTTACCTGTGCATGCGGGAAACACCCCAGCCGTGATGGGTGCACTCCGGTTGGCTGCAAAAAAAGCTTGTGGGGCTGGCATGATGTGCCGGCCCCACAAGCGTCAACCGATAAACAAACATGCTTGCATAAGCCTTTCCCGGCATGCGATCCGCCTGTAAGCGGAGCGAACGGGCACAGGGGCAAACGAACCCACGAAGCTGAAAAGGGCAATCCAGGCCTACTTTTCTCGTTGACTTTACCCGGCAATTCTGTTATAATCGGTTTCGCTGGTTCCGAAACGAGGAGAGATGGCCGAGCGGTTGATGGCGCTGGTCTTGAAAACCAGTGATGCCGAAAGGCACCGGGGGTTCGAATCCCTCTCTCTCCGCCAATACCCAAATCCATAGCTTCCCGGTTGATCATTCGCCACATGGAGAAGTACCCAAGTGGCCGAAGGGGCTCCCCTGCTAAGGGAGTAGGGTGCGACAAGCGCCGCGAGAGTTCAAATCTCTCCTTCTCCGCCATAAAAGAACGTCAATCTCGATACGAGGTTGACGTCCTTTTTGCATTGGTGGAAAGGGTTGATTTGTAAGGGATTCAGCGATTTAGAGGATTGGTGATATGGCCTAGAAGTTGGTTTTCAAGGCCTGACAGCACCCAGAAATTCCCATGAATCAGGCACTCTTACACAAATGCTCAGGTGGGTGCATTGCTGGGTGCATAACGCAACTATTTCAGAAATTGCCTATAGTAGGCTAATATCTAGTCTCGTTATTATTGGCAATATTTCGCTTTGAGCTGTACTTTCTGTTTTTTCGGTGTGAACCTACTTCGTCGCGATATACATTGCTGCGTTGATTTCTTATTTGTTGAACAGCATCAAATATTTCTTGAGTTATAATTGCCGGGTGATTTCCTTTGATAACAAACTGCTCGTGAGAACCATCACTATTGATGACACGCTTCGATGAAATACTGTAAGTCTTGAAGACAGCCGCGTCACCAATGTATTTTTCGTTCTGCAAAATCTGTTCTATACTTCGTTTGCTCCACGCCTCCTTGCCGCTTGGAGATAAAACCCCATTAGTTGCAAGCTGA
>JAJFVI010000318.1 GCA_021371895.1 Eubacteriales bacterium
CTGTCGAATTATACGAAGCATCCTCCATTGACGGAGCCACAGGGCTTCAGCAATTTCTGAAGATCACGATCCCCCAGCTTAAAAACATCCTGATTCTGGTGATGGTCACCTCCGTAAACGGCGCCGTGCAGATGTTCGCCGAGCCCAACATCATCACCCACGGCGGCCCCACCTACAGCACGCTGACCACGATGCTGTACCTGTACAACATCGGCTTTAAGAATTTCAACTTCGGCGTGGCCTGCGCGGGTTCGTACGTGGTGGTATTCATCGTCGTGATAATGACGTTGATACAGCTGCGCGCTGGAAGGGAGAAATAGAGATGCGTGGAACAAAGTTGACCAAGTATCTACTATACGCCGGCCTCGTTTTTGCAGTGGCCATGGCGTTGTTCCCCTATTTATGGACCTTTTTAGCCGCCACCCATACCAATTCACAGGTGTTCAACTACAGTTACACCTTCCATATCGGCACGAACATGATGCAGAACTATTATGATCTGATAGATCGTATCCCGGTTTGGAGCAATCTTTTCAGTTCGTTGTTCATCGCCGTGGTCTACACGGCCCTGATCCTCTTGATCGATGCGATGGCCGGTTATGGGTTTTCACAGTTCCAGTTCAAGGGGCGCGACACGATATTCACCATTTGCCTTGCGGCGATGATGATACCTGTGCAGGTGGTCATGGTACCGCTGTACATCCAGTTTTCATCTATGAAGCTGGTGGATACCTACTGGTCTGTGATTTTAGCGGGGCTGTCCGGTGCTTTCGGCGTTTTTCTGATGCGCCAATCGTTATTGAGTTTCCCCAAAGAACTTATTGAAGCGGCACGCATCGATGGCTCGTCGGAGACATACATCTTTTTCAGCATTGTGCTGCCAACCATGCGCCCGGCACTTACCAGCCTAGGCATCCTGTCGTTCGTTAACCAGTGGGGTAATTATTACGTGCCGCTGGTCATGCTCAACTCCAGCAAACGGTATACGATGCCGCTGGCTATGTCCATCCTCGCGCAGCCAAATTTCGATATCAATTACGGGGCGTTGATGCTGGGCGCGTGCATGGCCGTGCTGCCGATTATGATTCTGTTCCTCATCTTCCAGCGCAACTTCATCGACGGCATGCTGGCGGGATCCGTAAAAGGGTAATGCTCTTGTGAAAAAGGGAGGCGTTTTCAATGGGGTTTGCCGATGATTTCGCGTGGGGCGCGGCTACCGCTTCTTACCAGAACGAAGGCGGCGCATACGAAGAAGGCAAAGGATTGTCCATCTGGGATGTGTTTACACACCAACCGGGGCGCGTGGAGGATGGAACCAACGGGGATGTGGCTTCCGATCAGTTTCATCATATAGATGAGGATATCAATATGATGCACCAGCTGAGTATGAACGCCTATCGTTTTTCGCTTTGCTGGCCCCGCATCATTCCCGGCGGCACGGGCCAGGTGAATCGGAAGGGTCTGGATTTTTATGATCACATGGTCGATACTCTTTTGCAAAAGGACATCACCCCGTATATTACGCTGTTCCATTGGGATTTACCCTACGATCTGTTCCTCCGGGGCGGGTGGCTGAACCCGGATATGCCCAAATGGTTTGCCGACTACACCACGGTTGTGATGGAACGTTTGTCCGACCGGGTGAACCACTGGATTACGCAGAACGAACCTCAGTGCTTCATCGGCTCGGGGCTGGAAGGCGGCCTTCACGCGCCGGGCCTGAAAATGAACAAGCGCGACGTATTGCAGGCGGCGCATATCGCGTTGCTTTCTCACGGCTACGGCGTGCAGGCAATCAAAGCCGGCGCGAAGCTAAAACCGGTGATTGGCTACGCTCCTGCCTCCTGGTGGTTGTGGTCTCCCGTAACGGACAGCCCGGCGGATATCGAGGCGTGCCGCAAGCAAACCTTCAACGCCAAGGAAGAACAGGCCGGTAGCAGCGCGTGGTGGATGGATCCCGTTTTCCTGGGCCACTACCCGCAGGACGCGGCGGAGGCGATGCGTGATTACATGCCCTCCATCGGTTCGGATGACATGAAAATCATCTCTCAGCCTATCGATTTCTTGGGCATGAACGTATACCAGTCCTATCTGGGCAAGGCGGACGAGCAGGGCGAATGCGTAACGGTGAAGCGCACGGATGGGTATGACCGTACGGCCTACCCTTGGCCGGTTACACCGCAAGCGCTTTATTGGGGCCCGAAATTTTTGAGCGAACGTTATCATACGCAGATCATTGTAACGGAAAACGGAATTTCCAACGTGGACTGGGTGCATCTGGACGGAAAGGTGCATGATCCGCAGCGTATCGATTTTACCGCCCGCTATCTGCGCGAGCTTCGCCGCGCGGCGCAGGACGGTGTGGATATCGCCGGATATTTCCACTGGACGCTGACCGATAACTTTGAGTGGGCTACAGGATTTGCGAACCGCTTTGGGCTGATATACGTCGATTTTCCCACGCAGAAGCGGATTATCAAGGATTCCGGCTTTTGGTACCGGGATGTAATCCGCTCAAACGGCGCGAACCTGTAAGGAGGGCGTATGCGATTAGGGGCGAACTTTGGCGATCCCTTTACCACGGAGGAAGAATGGAACGAAAAGATCAGAGATCTGGGCGTGGAAGTGCTCATGTCCGCGGTGACGGCCGATACGGACGAGCCAACCGTAGCGCGTTATATCCGCTGGGTTCAAACCACCGGGCTTGAAATTGCCGAGGTGGGCGTGTGGAATAACCCGATCGCCGACAACAAAGCCGAGCGCGCAACCGCGATCGCCAAGGCGCAAAAAGCGCTTGCACTGGCCGACCGTATGGGGGCGGCGTGCTGCGTCAATATCTCCGGAGGTCGTGGCAAGGCATGGGATGGGTACGATCCCCGCAATTATTCCAAAGAAACCTATGACCTCGTGGTTGCCTCGGTGCGGGAGATCATCGACGCCGTGAAGCCAACGCACACATGCTATTCGCTGGAGCCCATGCCATGGATGTATCCCAGCAGCCCCGAGGAGTATCTGCAGCTTATGCGGGACGTGGATCGAGAAGCTTTCGGTGTGCATCTAGATTTCGCCAATATGATCAACGGCATTGAGCGATATCACGATCAGGAGGCGTTTCTGGACCGCTGTTTTTCGCTGCTAGGGCCTTATATCCGCAGTATCCACTTCAAGGATGTTCAATTGATGGAGGGGCTGCCGTGCCTCATCCACGAAGTGCTGCCCGGCCGTGGCGGGCTGCATTTAACGGGTGTTTTACGGCGTATTGAAAGACTCGGGCGGAACCTGCCGGTGTTTGTGGAACATTTGGAGCGTTATGAGGATTATAAAACGGCTTTGGCTTCGGTGCGGGCGCTGCGCGCCGAAATGGAAACGGGGAGAGGCGAAATAAAACCATGAAAGCCAGATTGTTGCCGCTGCGCATAGCGGAGGCCAACCCGCGGGAACGGGAAGAGTTCACTGTTCAGCTGGATCGTCTGCGGTTGCAATACGGCGAGGAAGCGGAAATACTGCCCGCCCGTACATTGGGGGACACGCTGCCTGGCGACGTGGACGCGCTGTTGTTTCCTCAGATGATCGGCGCGATCTTTTCACACCGTGAGGAATTGCAGAAGAACCAATTGCCGATTGTTGTGCTCACCAGCGAATTCGGTACGGTGGAAATGTGGGACTGGGAAATCGTAGCCTATCTGCGCGAACAGACGCAGTTGAACGTACTGACCCCCTATAGCGAGGAGCTTGCGAAGGTTATCCTGCGTTCGCTGGCGGCTAAACGCGAAATGAAGGCCGGCATGAAATTCCTCTTGTTGCAGGACAGTCCCGGCGAAGGAATGCAGGCCAACATTTTTAAGCGTTTCTACTGGTGGGAAAAGGAATGCACCGCGCAGATCGAGCGCGCGTTCGGGGTCATGCTGGTTTACAGCAGTTGGAAAGAGGTAAACCTTCAGGCGGAGCGCATTGGAGACGATGAGGCGCTTATGCTATGGAACCAGCGCAAGGTACCCACCGAGGGTGTAAGCGAGGCCAATATCCTTAAGGCCGTTAAGCTGTACATCGCGGTCAAGCGTCTGGTTGATCAGATCGGGGACGTGCGGGGCGTGGGCAGCAATTGCCTGAACGAATCTTTCAATTCACCCACCACGCCATGCCTGGCCTGGGATTGGATCTTTGAGTATGACCATATCATTTGGGCCTGTGAAGGGGACACGGTAACGCTCATCAGCAAATTTATCCTCTATTCGGCGCTGCTCCGGCCCATGTTGATGACCAACCTCTACCCATTTCTTGTGGGGATGGCGGCGTTGAAGCACGAAAAGATACAGCGCTTTCCGGATATCGAGGATCCCGACAATCACGCGCTGGGCGTGCATTGCGGCTATTGCGGGTTGGCGCCGCGGTGCTTCTGCACGGAATGGACGATGCGCCCCAAGGTACTGGAAATCGTGAATCAGGACGCAATCGTGATCGACTGCCGCATGGCGGCAGGGTCGGTGACGCTCGCCAAGCTCCATGCGGATATGCATAAGATGACCATTATTGAGGCTGAGATCGAGGATTATGTGCAATATCCCGGTTCGGACTGCCGCAACGGCTACCTGCTTAAGTTCCGCAACCATAACGGGCATAGGGTTATGGAGAGCCTATCCTCTCACCACGCGATCATCATCAGCGGCGCGGTTACTCCGCAGCTGATGATGATGGCCCGGGTATACGGTTTTGAAACGGAAGTGATCTGAGCCGACGGCATGGACCGCCTGTGTAAACCTAACGGGGCTGAAAGATGTGTGCGGATGCAATATCCAACGAAACGCACGGAAGCGATGCTTCCCGATGGCTGGCGAATCAAAAACGCAGACGCCAACGTGCGGAAGGTTTCGCTCTTGCCGGAAAGCAGAACCCTAGCCGCGGCGCCTGCGGAAGAAAACCCGTTCACAGGGTGATGAATTCCAGATTATCCTTTTGCTCGCGAAGGTAGGTGGCAATTTTAGGGCTTGCGTTTTTATCGGTAATCAGGCGGTCGATATCACTGATGGAGGCAAAATCAACGAAGCTGATCCGGCCGAACTTACTGCTGTCGCACAGCACAATGCGCTCGGAAGCGCAGCGGATCAACGCTTTTTTCACCTCGGCCTGGTTGATGTCGGGTGTGGTAAAACCCTTTTCCACCGAAAAAGCGTTGGCGCCGATGAAAGCTTTATCCACGTTCAGCGCGCTGATGGATGAAATGGCGATTGGGCCGACCGTACAATCCAATCCGTGGCGCAGAATGCCCCCGATCAGGATAATGGTGACCATGGAATTCTGTTCCAGATAGGTAGCAATGCGGATGTCGTTGGTTAAAACGGTAAGCGCTTTTCGATCACACAGGCACTTTGCCAGTTCCAACATGGTTGTGCCCGCGTCCAGCGCAATGGTGTCCCCTTCCTCGATCAAGGTGGCCGCGTAGGCGGCGAGACGCTGCTTCACATCAATGTTTTCCACGTTTTTGGCCGAGGTTGTAGGTTCAAAAGTAGCTTTTTCCATGGGGATTGCCCCACCGTGCGTGCGCTTGAGTTTCCCCTTGCGTTCCAGCTCCCTGAGATCGTTCCGGATGGTCGCGGGGGAAACGGAGAAAGTATTACACAGCGCAGGCACATGGATCTTCGTTTTTTCCTGAAGCAGCAGAAGAATCTGGGCGTGTCGCTCTTCTGCAAACAGGGAAGGAGTACTAACGGATTTTTTCGTTGTTGCCATTGCCTGTTATCTCCTTTTGTTTGATATTGCTTATTTCATCATATACTGTTTTTATCGGAATTTCAATCGTCTCTTACGACTAAACACGAGTTTATCCTTCCGGATGGCATTATAAGGCAACGGAAAAGGAGGGAAAATAATGCGGCAATGGATTGGCGTCGATATCGGTACGCAGGGCACCAAAGCGATGCTGTTTGATGACGAAATGCGAGCGTTGGATAGTGCGTTTGAGGCTTCGCAGCTGGTGAATCCGGCCGAAGGTGTGGTGTGGCAGGAGCCGGAAGCGATATTGCAGAGCGTTTTACATGTGATTGATAAGCTCATGCATGCAGAGCGGGCCGAACCGGACAACGTAAAAGGGATCGGCATTGATTCGCAGATGGCGGGCATCATGGGGATCGATCGTAACGGAGAAGCCGCGACGGTTTACGATTCGTGGCTGGATACCCGCTGTATGCGCTATACCGAGGAGATACGGCAGAAGGCTGGAAAGCGTTCAACGGAGCTGACTGGCGGCCCTGTAAGCTGCACACACGGACCTAAAATACTGTGGTGGAAGCATAAACGTCCTGCCGAGTACGCCCGTGTGGCCAAATTTTTATTACCACATGCCTACGTTGTGGGCAAGCTGTGCGGTCACAACGCTGCAAAAGCGTATTTTGACCACACCTGCCTGCAATATTCGGGATTCGGGGATAATCTGAACCGGTGTTGGTCGGAAGAATTGCTGGAAATTTTCCACGTGGACGGGGACTGTTTCCCCAGAATCGTTTCCCCCTTTGAAGTGATCGGGGAATTAACGCCGTCCTATGCCCGGCAGTGCGGATTGCGCCCCGGTGTGCCGCTGGTGGCGGGCGCTGGGGATACGGCAGCGTCTATTTATGGGTCGGGGATGTTTGAACCCGGCACGGCACTGGACTGCGCCGGCACGGCTTCCGTGTTTTGCGCGGTTGTGGATCGGTATGTACCCGATACGATAAGCGAAACGCTGACCATGATGCGTTCTCCTGAGGAGAATCGGTGGTACCCGCTCGCCTATATCGCGGGAGGCGGCCTGTGCCTCAGGTGGTTCCGCGACGAGTTGGGGGGCAAGGGGTGCGATACTTTCCCGGAATTGGAACGGTTGGCTAATCGGGTGCCGCCCGGTTGCGACGGCCTGCTGTTTGCACCGCACTTTTCCGGGCGGGCGCTGCCTTATGATCCTTCCATGAGGGGCGCGTATATCGGGCTGAGCTGGACGCACACGCGCGGGCACCTGTATCGAGCGGTGATGGAGAGCATCGCCTATGAATACGCCGCCTACAACAAAGCGATGCAAAAGTTGCTGCCCGATCAGCCCGTACAGGCGCTGTATGCCGTGGGCGGTGGTTCCAAATCAGCGCTGTTTTTACAGATTAAGAGTGATGTGCTGGGGCTGCCGGTGACCACGTTTTCTATGGAAGATGCAGCGCTGCTAGGCAGCGCGGTCATCGCTGCGCACGGCGTGGGAGAATTGCCGGATGCGCGCGGCGCGATCCTCCGTGCGATGACCCCGCAAACACAAATCAAACCGGACGCACAGACCCATTGCACATACGCGGCTCATCAGGCCGCCTATGAGGAAACGCTGAAACACCTTTCGGAATTATACCATAGCGACGTTTACCGCACGGGCAGGGAAACGTCTGGTTGAGGCGAGTAATTCCGGGAGAAGACTTGCACGCATTTCGGTGGAATACCGGACCGGGCGTCCGTGCCCGCTTCGGCAATTCCGGTTCACCCGCCGCCGCGCGCGGCCGGGGTTTGACACGCCCATGTGAACCGATGATTTTCGTTCTGTGGTGCGCAAAGGCGACGACGGCTTTTCGGCTTCAAAACCAATACCGGGCTTTCCGCCGGCGGGACGCGAACGCATTGTGGAATTGGAAGAAAGAAAGGGACGGATACAATGGAACAAATGAAACTGTTGCTGATCGGCGCAGGCCGCGCAGGCATGATCCACGCGAGGAATTTTATGGCGCGTGTGCCGCATGCCCGTCTGGCGGCCGTCAGCGACGTCAATGAGAATAACGCGCGGGAGGCGGCACAGGAAATAGGCGACAACTGCCAATGGTATACCGATTACCGCGAAGCGCTTGTGAAGTCGCAGGCAGATGCGGTAATTGTAGTAACGCCAACCAAGTATCATCATGAAATCGTGTTGGCCGCCGCCGCCGCCGGGAAGCATATTTTGTGTGAAAAACCCATGGCGATGACCGTTGCGGAATGCCGCGATATGATCGACGCATGCCAAAAATATCATGTGAAGCTGCAAATCGGCTTTATGCGGCGTTTCGACCGCAACTTCATACGGGCCAGGGAGATCGTCCTCAGCGGAGAGCTTGGCGCGGTGGTCAGCGTAAAATCGCTGACACACGGGCCCAGCACGCCGCAAGAGTGGATGTACGACATCGCCAAAAGCAATGGGCCGCTGGCTGAAGTCAACAGCCACGATATCGACACTTTGCGTTGGCTGACCGGAAGCGAAGTGAAAAGCCTGTATGCGATTGCGGGCAATTACCGTTGCCCGGAAGCGCAGGCGAAGTATCCGGATTTTTATGATACGGTACTCATGACCACGCGCATGGAAAATGGCATGATGGGCTGTATCGACGGTGCGCAGGGCGTTCAGTACGGTTACGACGCGCGTGTGGACGTGCTGGGCACAAAGGGGTTGGTTACCATCGGCGGCCTGCAGAGCGGTACGGCACTAAGCTATACCAAAAACGGCGGAATGTCCGGTGATGTAGTGCATAGTTGGATGAATCTGTTTGCCGATGCTTATGTTCAGGAGGACATCAGCTTTATCAGCTCCATCCTGAACGATACCGCGCCCGAGGTGAGCGGCGTGGACGGTATGATGGCGGTGGCTGTGGTGGCTGCCGGGAACGAATCCATACGAACCGGGAAAATCGTAACGCTTGAGGGAGGTAATCACCATGCTGGCTGCTAAGCTGTTTGGCCCTGAGGATATCCGCGTTTTGGAGTGCCCGATTCCCGAAATCGGCGAGGATGAATTGCTTTTAAAAACTTCGGCGGCCGCCCTATGCGGCAGCGACCTGCGCATGATCGCCAACGGGTACGAAGGCGTGGACGCTGTTCATCCGCTTACCCTGGGGCATGAGGTGAGCGGCGTCATCGAAAAGGTGGGCAAGAACGTAACAGATTACCACCCCGGAATGCGCATAGCCATCGCCCCGAATTATGGTTGCGGCGTGTGCGACGAGTGCGTGCGCGGCGATACGCACCTTTGCGCGGATTATCAGGCTTTCGGCATCAACATGGACGGCGGTTTCGCCGAATACATGCGCGTGCCCAGCCGGCTTATTACGCAAGGGAATCTAATGGTCTTGTCCCAGGACTTTCCCATGGAGGTAGCGGCGATTCTGGAGCCCTTCTCCTGCGTGCTGAACGGGCAGGAACGTGCGAACGTACATCTGAACGACACGGTGCTGGTGATCGGCGCGGGGCCGATCGGCGTGATGCACGCGATGCTGGCCAAGGCACTCGGCGCATCCAAGGTGATGATCCGGGATATGTCCCTTGAACGAATGTTAAATTGCAAGCAAATCGACCCCTGGTTTATCACCGTTCCGGAGGAGAACCTTACGCAAGCGGTGATGCGCCACACCAACGGCCGCGGGGTGGATGTATGTATTACCGCGTGCCCGTCCGTACAGGCACAGGCGGACGCTTTGCAGCTAATGGCCATGTGCGGGCGCGTGCTGTACTTTGGCGGACTGCCTGTGGGCAACGATCAGGTGACGCTGCACACCAACCTGATCCATTATCGGCAATTGCAAATCTCCGGCTCAACGCGGACCAATACGCGCCAATACCGCGAAGTGGCTAAGATGCTGGCGGCAGGGCGAATCGACCTCGCACCGATCATCACGACGCGTTATCCTTTATTCGACTTTAAAAAGGCCGTTGAAAACGCGCGAAAAGGACAGGGTCTTAAAACCGTCATTGAATTTGGAAAGGATTGATCATAATGAACAGCCAGACGATTACGCGTGAGCAGCTATGCCGGTTGTTTGACCATACGAACCTGAAGACTTTCGCAGATCAAAAGATGTTTGAAACGCTTTGCCGTGAGGCGGCGGATAATCATTTTGCCATGGTGGCGATCAACTCCGCGCCGGTGTATCTATGTAAAAAACTGCTGGCGGGAACAGACGTACACGTAGGTGCGGCCATCAGCTTCCCTCTCGGTCAGACGACGATAGAAACCAAGGTGTTTGAAACGCAGAACGCGATTCAAAACGGGGCGGATGAAATCGATTATGTCATCAATGTAGGCGAGTTGAAAAACGGAAACACCGATTATATCCGGCGTGAGATGCGGGCCATCGTGGAAGTATGCCGCAGGCACAAGGTGCTAAGCAAAGTAATTTTTGAAATCTGTTACCTGACACAGGACGAGATTCGCACGGTGGCGGAAATCGCGCTTGAAATCAAGCCGGATTTTATCAAAACCAGCACCGGCTTCGGCACGGGCGGCGCCACAGTTGAAGCGGTACGGTTGATGAAAAGTGTCGTCGGGAATCAAATCAAGGTCAAGGCCGCGGGCGGCATACGCGATTGGCCCACCTGCGCCGCGATGATCGACGCGGGAGCCGAGCGCATCGGCACCAGCAACAGCTTGAAGATTTTGCAGGAGTTCGACGCCGAGCGCGGGTGAGCCTGCTTTCAATCGTTTGCATTCCTCAAACGAAAATACGCTGCTCAAGCCTGATAAAACGTTCAAACCTGAAAAAAGGGCAGGTATATGCCGCTTGCCAGCATATGCCTGCCCAAGGAAAAAGGATTTTTACTCAGAAACGTTAATGGTCTTGGTCAAGCCGCACACGGAGATGGTGTGCTCTCCGGCATCCAGGGTCAATTCAAGGGAAACGATACGGAACTGATTGCTATCCAGAGCATAGAACTTAGAGGCGATCTGTTCATCACCGTCATAAACCTCTGCATTGAAAGTGCCGTCGGCGCCGTTGTTCCAGGCGATGAAGCGGATGGTGAAGGGTTCACCGGCAACTACCGTTTCCTTAGCTACATTTTGAGATTGAGAACCCCCAAAGGATGCCACTTCTTCCGTCACTACGGTCTTGGGCAAGACCAGGGTGTCAAAGGTGAAGGCGGCTTCTTTTCCATACTGCATACCGAAGTCAGTGGTGTAGAGCACGTCGCCCAGGTTGTTGGGAAGTTCATAAGTGGGATCTTCCTTAACCAGGGCAGCCATGTAAAGCCGTACTTCATCGCTGACGCCGGTATCCACCTGCAGGTCGCTCCAATCCAGGGCGGCGTCCGTTTCGTTGCGGGCAATTTCAAACACGGTGCTTCCGCCGGGCTCCTTCACGCCGAAGAGCATATCCGCAGTGATGGAGGGCTTGGTATAGTGATAGAAATTCCCGGTACTCAGGCCATGGTCAGGGGTGGTCAGGTAGACCTGCATCAAGATGGCATCGTAGCTTTCCGTCTCATAGGTGCCGGGCTCCACATTGATGGTACCTTCAAGCACCAGCACAATGGGCTTGCCGGCGCTCAGAGCATCCTCCAGCAGCAGTTCGTAGGAATCGTCTTTTGAGGTGGCATGTATCACAATAACGTCTGCGTCCGCTGCCTTCTCAACCAGCTCGCAGTATGCCGCCAGCGCTTCCTGATCCTTGCTCTGGGTGGTGGCGTTGTTGCTGGCGTAGAACACCTTCGTCCCCTGCGCCAGAGGCAATAGATTGTTGTCATTTTTGAACAGGATTGCGGACTCGGTTTGAACCTGCTCGTCCAGACTGTTCATGGTGTCGTTACGGGCAGATTCGATGTCGTCGTTGCTTGCCACGGCGAATTCATCGGTGTCGTAAGCATCGCTGGCAAAAACAGCCTTGGCCGCATCCCAGTCACGGAAGGCATCTTCAAAGAGGCCCAGGTTGAACTTGTTTTTCAGCACGCGAGAGGCGGAGCGATCTACTATATCCATGGACAGGCTGCCGTCGTTAACCGCTGCCACAACGAGGTCCGGGAAGTCGATCATGCCGTAGGCAGAGGCGTAACTGTATTCCGTAAGCAGGGACGGGACATCCGTGCCATGTACTATGGTACCGACGCCAAACTGATCTACGCCTACCGTCAGGATCTTAGCGTAGATTTGCTCAGGAGTGAAGGTGGACAGATCCTCACCTTCCACGGTGATACCGCTGCCGCTGGGGCCTCCCATAAACAGGGGCCAGTCGGTAACGATGATGCCGTCATAGCCCAGAGTCTCACGCAAATAATTGATGGTGGTGGAGTCGAAGTAGGTCATCACGCCGTCCGTGAGGCCGGAGCCGTTGTTTAACATCACGTAGGTAGTGCCTGCGTCGACGGCCGCCTTCCAACCAACCATGTAGCTCTCCCACAAATCACCATCCGACAGTGCGTTGGAGAAGGAGGAACGACCGCCGCGGGCAATGAAGTGCTTGGAGGTAGAGTTGATGCCGCCATCCTCATAGGCCTTGGTTTCGGCTGCAGTCATCTGGGCGATATAGTTGACCTCGTCGCCATACCAGGAACCTATTTCCAAACCATAGGTATGGAATGTGCCCGTTTGGCCCAGGGCGTTGAGTTCCTTGGCGTACTGAAGGCAAATATTGTAGAGCAACGCCTCGTCATGGGCGGTGCCTAAGGCGTAGTGGGGCATATCCACCATGCCGCCCCAGGTGTTGTAACTACGGTCACCATTGAAGGTCACCGGAATACCCAGCCGGGAATCCTCTGCAATCGCCTGGGTACGGTTAGCCACCAGCAACTGCTCATAAGGAGTGCCGGATTCAGCGAAAATCAAGGTGTTGAGCTTGAAGTCATTGATCTGCATCGTTACGTTGGCGTAGACCGTACCGTCAACCGTAGGTAAATATTCCTCTCCGGTCCAGATTGTTTCGTTGTTCAGAAGATTTTGGGTGGTGGAACCGTTTTGACCAGCCAAGCCGCTAAAGAATAGTAACCCTACCTTCTCTTCCAATGTCATCTGGGAGAGAAGATTCTCTACTCGGGCGTCTACGTCCTGGCGCCAGTCTTCGTAAATGTCCAGAGAACCGTTGCCGTTCAGATCCTTGAACTTCAGATTATCGGCTTCAATGATGTTCTTCGTATCGCCGGTGAGGCGAACCTGGTCGCCCTCGGCTTCTACCAGAATCTTGTAGGTGGCATACGAATCCCAATTAGGCTCTGTTGCCTCCTCGGCCAGGGCGGGGATGCTTAGCATGGACAGCAGCATAACGACAGCAAGGACAAAAGAGAACCTTTTCATGCATTTTACCTCCACTTTATTTTTATTGTCCGCACTTGTATGTACAGACTCGTATTATCATTATTTTACACGCAGATGCATGATCGCGGAGTCTCGTGGGCGTAAAACGTGGTTCTGGTTTCGTGAAATGTAAAAGGCCGCCTTTCCCCTGCAGGAAAGGACGGCGGAAACGGTTCGCATTGGGGGTGGGGATCAGTCGTCGGCGTCCAGTCGTAGCATCACGGTGGCCACAAACGTATGCTCATCGGCTATTTCAAACTCCGCCAGGCCGTGGTATCGTTGAGCGATCGTCTCAATAACCTTCAAGCCGATGCCGTGGTAACGGGGGTCCTTCTTGGTGGTACGCAGGGAGGGGTTATTTCGCATCGTTGTTTCGTCAACCTTGTTTTTAACGAGGATGCATAAATAGCTCCGAGCCGGGTAGATCCGCAGGGAAATGGAAGGATCTGTCACATGCTCGCTGGCCTCCAAAGCGTTACTGATCAAGTTGGACAGAAGGGAGGACAACTCAACATCGCTGATGGGCATGGGATCCGTCAGACAGGCCTCCGCTGTAAAGGGAATGTGCAGCTTTTCCGTCTGGGCGATGGCTTGGTTTAGCACGGCGTCCACTATGGCGTTGCCGCTGTGCATCAGCTCCTGTTTCATCATTGGATGAGAGCGGATTTCTGTAATCAGGCTTCGGGCCTGATCGTATGCCTCCATGTCCAGCAGGGCGGCTACAGAATCCAAGTAGTGATTCTTCTCGTGAATGGCGGTACGCATTTCGTTCACCAACCCTGCATAATCCTTCACCAGCTGACTGCTTATGCTGTCTCTTGCTCCCAGCGAGATGCCCACCATGCTCTGCTCATAATAGCTTACGACGCTGCTGCACAGCCAAAGCACAGTAAAAAGAATTACCAAAAAACCTGCGGAGATAGCAACGTTTCCCAAAGAGTAGGAAGCGTCGGTGGCGCTGCCCGTGGCCATTATGCTTGTGTAAATAGGCCCTGAACCCCCGATGGCTGCAAGCAGCAGGGTGATCCAGCAAGCTTCCGGGATTTCTCGATTTGAACGAATGGCAGCCTTGCTGAAAAGCAGGGCAGACATGCAATACGCCAGCATAGATACGGCTTCAAGCATCTGGGAGGAAACACGGGTCGTCAGGAACTGAGTGAACAGGGTCACAACAATGAGATATACATGGAAGTAGGCGCAACTCATGGCTGCCGCCATGGCCAACTTGATTTTAAAGGGACCTTTCAAGGCCAGCGTTCCATAAGCAACGCTCAACAACATAATCGTCAGGGCATAGAGTAGTAAGTGCCCCTG
>JAJFVI010000327.1 GCA_021371895.1 Eubacteriales bacterium
CGCGCACTGGCGGCGGAGTAGGAGCGTTTGGCTTGGACTTCATTGATACGCACGCCCATATCTATCCCGACGCGATCGCCATGAAGGCGGCACAATCCATCGGCGACTTTTATCATCTGCCCGTGAAAGCGGACGGAAGGCTGTCCACGCTGCTTGGGCGCGGCCGCGAGGCAGGCATTACGCGGCATCTGGTGCACAGCGTCGGCATTACACCCGAGCGAGTCGCCGGTATTAACGATT
Source organism: Eubacteriales bacterium (assembly GCA_021371895.1). Lineage (GTDB taxonomy): Bacteria > Bacillota > Clostridia > Christensenellales > Aristaeellaceae > CAXXOK01. Next base: position 241 of record JAJFVI010000327.1, read on the forward strand.
ACCTCATGGCAACCGTCGCCCAATACCCGTCTCGGCTGATCGGCTTTGGCACCATGCACCCGGCGCTGCCCGACGTGCGTGCGGAGCTTAGGCGCATCAAGGCAGGTGGGCTGCGCGGCGTGAAGCTGCACCCCGATTTTCAGCATTTCTGCCTTGACGACGAAAAGGCCATGGAGATGTTCCGTGCGCTGGCGGAAATGAACCTGCCCGTACTGGTGCATACGGGAGATTCGCGCTACCCCTACAGCGAGCCCAACCGAATGGCCAGGGTGCTTAAAGCGGTGCCGGAACTCAAGGCGATCTGTGCGCATCTGGGCGGTTGGTCGGTATGGAACGAGGCGTGGAAGGCGCTGGCGGATTTGCCCAACGTATGGGTAGATACCTCGTCCAGCCTCTATGCGCTCCCGCCCGACGAGGCTGTTGCGATTATCCGGCGTTACGGCATGGATCGGGTGTTTTTCGGCACGGATTTCCCCATGTGGGATCCTGTGGAGGAGCGGGCGCGTTTCGACGCGCTGCCGCTTACGGATGCGGAATACGAAAATATCGCGCATCGAAATTTTGAAGCGTTTATGAAGGAGCTGGATTCGGGTGTCTGAAAAGGACGCGATTGCCGCCGTACCCGCGCCCGTTACGCAGGTTTCGCTGCTTTCCGGTCTGCGCGCACTGGGCATCCGCCGCGGAGATACGCTGATCGTACATTCGGCCATGAGTAAGCTTGGCTGGATATGCGGCAAGGAAGAGGCCGTGGTGCGGGCGCTGCTGGCCGCCGTGGGGCGCACGGGGACGCTGGTGATGCCCGCGCACAGCGGCGATAACAGCGAGCCTGCGGATTGGGCTAACCCCCCGGTGCCGCCGAGTTGGTTTGAAATCATCCGAGAAAGCACGCCAGCCTACGACCGGCGCGTAACCCCTACGCGCGGCATGGGGCGCATTGCGGAATGTTTTCGTAAAACCCCCGGTACCCGGCGATCGGCGCACCCGCAAGTCAGTTGGTGCGCACGCGGCCCCGGTGCCGCGTGGCTGTTGCGGGGCCACACGTACCGCAAACCCTGTTTCGGCATGGGCTCGCCTTTGGGCAGACTCTACCGCCGCAACGCGAAAATCCTGCTGCTGGGCGTGGGGTATGACAATTGCACCGCGCTGCATCTGGCTGAGGTGCTGTACCCGGGTACGAAGCAAACGGAGGTTGGCGCGGCGGTGCGTGTGCATGGGCAGCGCCGCTGGGTGCGCTGGCGGGAAATCGAGATGGACAGCGAACGCTTCCCGCGGATTGGGGAAGCCTACGAAAAAAACAGCGGCGAAGCGGTAACCGGCAGGCTGGGCGCGGCGGATTGCATGGTGCTGCGCGTGCGCTCGCTGGTGGATTTCGGGCTGGACTGGCTTACGAAACACACGGAAGAGATGCGTTTGGAAGCGGTGGACGTGCGGAAAGCGGACGAATAGACTCTCCGTTGAAAAAGTCATTTCCTTCGCTACGACGACTGTGACGTGTCGTCGTCTTTATTTGCTTTCGGTGTAAAAATCTTATGAATTTTCTCCCGCAGTTCTACTTCCTGTTGCCGCACCTGTTGATGGAGTTGCTGGATGGGGGTGGCGATTTCCCCGCTGTGCCGGAAGACGGCGGGCAATAGTAACCGCGCGGTTTCGCTGGCCCCGGAGGAGAATAAATCGCCCAAGAGCCGGCGCATTTCGGTGCGGATCTCCGGCTCCAGCTTGCGAAACGCGCCGATCAGCTTAAGTGAGCTGGCGGGCCAATCCTGCACCAGCGGATCGAATGTCTCCGTGTCCAGGGTGGATATGACGTGGAAAACCGTATCGGTTAGCATCCGGCGTTCGGAAAGCGAAAGCTTGTCGATCCATTGGCGCAGCGCCTCGTCGGCGACGCGCGTGCCCAGGTCGAGCCCGTCCAGCGTATTAAATTCGTCGTCCTTTATCTGCCAGGTAAGCGCGTCGTGCTGCAACAGGCCCAAGGCTGTGCTGTGTACCACCGTGTACGACGGATGATAACACAACAGCATTCCCACCACCGAGCTTTGCGGAATGAAGCTGTCGATGCGTTCCCGGATTCGTGCGTACCCCTTGCCGTTCAGGGTGGATTCGTCCACGCCCTGCCCGTCGAAGCTGTACGCCTTTTGGATACGCGTCTGTGTTTTCTCCGCGGCATGGGCGGCGGCGTAGAGGGCCAGATGACCGCCCTTGCTGTGGCCGCCGATGTACAGCGGCCCTTCCGCAGCCGCAGCGATTCGCCGTATGTAGGCCACGGCTTTACGCTGCGCAGGCACGGCCATAAAAGACATATTTAAATCCTCTTTCCAGCCCGCGATGGTCAGATCGGTTCCCCGGAAGGCGACGTAACGCGCGCCATCGGGCAGGTCGAAAACGCAGGCGCTAAATTGCGTTTCCCGCTCGGTGTCGATCTCGTTGACAAAATCGCGGATCACAAGCCTGCCGAAGCGCTCGGACGCGGCGCACGCCTCGGTGAAACGCCGGCGCTTGCGCTGGAAAGGATCGGCAAAGTCGTCGGGCCAGGCTTGTGTTAAATGAGCCTCCAGCTCTTTCACCGTGGCGCCGTCGGGAAAATCTTCCATAGGCATATAGACGATCTGGGTGAGCGCAAGGCTGTCCGGTGCGCCGAAGGGATGCTGCGTAAACGTTTGTTGGCCAAACTTTTCCACGTAATCAAACAGGTTGGGCATGGGTTGTTCCTCCAACTGGCTTTCGCGGTGGTTTTACGCCCTGATCTCCACTGCGCTGCCGTTTCCACGGGTTTTGGTAACGACGATCTGACGGTCGATACGATCCTTGAGCTGCTGCACGTGTGAAATGACGCCGACCAGCCGGCTGCCTTCGCTGAGCGAGGCCAGCACGTCGATGGCTGAAGCGAGGGATTCCTCGTCCAGCGTGCCGAACCCCTCGTCGATGAATAACGTATCCAACCTAACGCCCCCGGCGGAGGATTGTACCTCGTCGCTCATGCCCAGGGCCAGCGAGAGCGACGCCTTAAACTGTTCCCCGCCCGAGAGGGTCTTTACGTCGCGGATGCTGCCGTTGTAGTGATCGACCACGTTTAACTCCAGCCCGGTTTTGCCCTGCAGGCTGTCCGCCTCTCTGCGGCGTTCCAGCTCGTACTGACCGCCGCTCATGCGCATGAGGCGGGTGTTGGCGCGCGCGAGAACGCGATCCAGATACGTGGTCTGCACGTAGGTTTCCAGCGGCATTTTTTCCTTGCCGCTCAGGTTGCCGTTCACCGTCTGGGAGAGAGCGCCCAGCCAGGCGCGTTTGGCCTGCGCCTGTTCCGCCCTGGTGACGATGGCCGTAATGGCGTTCAGCGCGTCGGCGTTGCTGTTGCGGCGCTCCAAAAGCGCCTGCTGGTGCGTTTGCAGTTCTGCCTGCGCAGCCGCGCGTTCTGCCTTGTGCGCGCGCAGGGCAGCCAAATCGCCCGCCACCGTACCGCGGAATTGCCCGGTCAGGGTTTCCAGCGCTGTCCGCCGGGCCTGCACGGCTTCGCTCGCCTGTGTGTAAACATCCTGCGCGTTTTGCAGCGCTTTATCCAGCGCGGTTTTGGCGGCGGTCAGCGCGGATAGCGCCGTCTCTGCTGCGACACGGTCGGGGTGGGGCAACGCGGCCAATTCCTCGTTGTACCGGTTGCCGAGCGCCGTTGCTTCGGCCTGCTGTTCGGTGGCGACCCGCGCGGCCTCCCGCCGTTTCTCCTCTTGTTGTGTAAGCATCTGTTCGGCTTTGGGCAGTGCCTGCCGCACCTTTTGGGCGCGTTCAACCCGCGCCCGCGCCTCGCTAAGGGCTTTCGTAAGTCGTAGGTTTTCCGCGCGCGCGTCCGCAAGGGCGGCGGTCAGCCTTTCGGGCGCGTTTTCCCACAGACATTCGCCGAAAAGAGCCTGCGTCTCGTCCTGCGCGTCGCGCAATGCCTTTTCCACGCCGCCCAGCAGCGTGGCGGCCTTTTCGCTCTTCTGGGCGGCCTGCCGGGCGAAGGTATCCGCTTGCCTATGCAGGGCGTCCAGCGCTTCGCGGGTGGGGGCTCCTTCGGAAGGCGCAGCCGGCGCGGGATGCTCGCGTGAGCCGCAAACGGGGCAGGGTTCGCCCTGCGTAAGGGTACGGGCGAGGATGCCCGCCTGTTCGTCCAGAAAACGGCGGTGCTCCCGCTCGTGCGTTTGAGCGGCTTTCGCCGCTTCGTCCGCGGCTGTGCGGTAGTCCGCCTGGGCTGCGGCCACCCCGCTCTGTGCGGTGGCGAGCGTTTTCAGTTTGCTTTGAAAAGCTTCCAGCGCCTGTACGCGCTCTGTCTGCCGCCTGTCCAGAGCGGAAAAACGCTCCGCATCCGCTTCCGCGCTTTGTAGGGTTTCCAGTTCCGTTCGCGCCTGTGTAAGCCGTGTTTGCAGGCCTGTGACCGTCGCGCTTTCGGCTTCGGCTGTTTTTTGCGCGGTCTTTGCGGTCAGCGCCGCTTCCGTGGCACGCTTATATAACGTTTCCAACGCGGCGAATCTTTCCATTTCGGCTTTACCCGCGAGAATAGCTTTAGCGAGGCGTTCGCGTTCCTCCGCTTTGCAAAGCTGCGCCTCCAGCGCGGCTTTGAGCACGGTCAGTTCCGGCTCGTGGGCCACAAGCCATACTCGGGCGGTTTCGGCATCTGCCAGCAACCGCGCCTGCTGCTCCGCCTCGCCCAGCGCCCTGTCTGCTGCGCTGACGCGTTCGCGCTCCGTATCCAACTCGTTCTGGAGCGCTGCTAAAAGCGCTTCGTCCTGTGCAATCAGCTTTTGGATCAGCGCCTTCGCTTCGGCGGCGGAGGGTACGGCACGCATCGGCTCCAGTTCGAGGGTAAGCGGATCGGCCGGGTCCGCGCGTACGCCGAACATGCGCTGGAGCAGATCGTGCTCCAGCAGTTTGCAATCCCTGTCCGCCTCTGCCGCGTCCGACCGCGCCTGGTTCTGAAATATCAGGTAAGGGCCGGTTTGGAATATTTCGCGGAAAATTTCACCACGTTTGGTGGTATCAGCCAGAAGCAATTCCTGAAACGTGCCCTGCGCAATCATGGCGATCTGACAAAACTGGTCTTTATTGACGCCAAGCAGCTCCGTTATGGCGGTGGTAACGTCGGCGTTTTTCACAAGCGGCGCACACCCGTCGGGATAAAAGAGGTTCGCGCCGCCTTTTTCGACGGTCGTGCCGCTGCCGCGCCGCTTTCCGCGTTCCTGGGGCGGCGTGCGCTCCACCGTGTACGTAAGCCCGCGATGCAAAAACGTCATGCTCACGCTCGTCACGGTATCCGATGCGGCGTATTTGCTGCGCAGCATTTCAGGTGTGCGGTTTTTGCCGCTGGGTTCCCCGTACAGCGCGAAGGTAATCGCGTCAAACAGTGTCGTTTTGCCCGCGCCGGTCACGCCGGTGATCAGGTACAGCCCCCGCTCCCCGAGGCGCGCCAGATCCAGCTCCGTTTTCCCGGCGAAGGGGCCGAAGGCGGAAAGCGTCAGACGCAGGGGCCTCATACGCGTCCCTCCCAGATCTTTTCCATGGCGGCCAACGCGTAGCGGCGCTGTTGCTCGCCCATAGAGCAGTTGTTTTGCAGCTCGTAGAAATCCGAAAGCAGTTCCAAGGGAGTGCGCATGGCGGCAGCCTCCGGCGCGTCCAGCCGTTGGTTATTCCGCGTGCGTGCGTTATCGTAATCCAATTTCAGAAGGTTGGGGTAGATCACCTGCAGCTTGCTCAGCGCGTCCTGCTGGTCTTCC
>JAJFVI010000330.1 GCA_021371895.1 Eubacteriales bacterium
CACCCCCGCGCTGACGGCGGCGGTGGCCACGAGCGACGAGGTAACCGTCGGCGCGTCGTACACCGCGAACCTGGCCTTCCACCGCAACGCCTTTGCGCTGGTCACGCGCCCGCTGGCGCTGCCTAAGGGGCTGGCGGATTCGCAGAAGGCGCTGGTGAACTACGAGGGCTTCGGCCTGCGCGTGATCTACGATTACAACAGCCAGTATAAAAAGGACGTCGTGTCCATCGACATGCTCTGCGGCGTAAAGACGCTGGACGGCGTTCTCGCCTGCAAGATGCTCGGCTAAGGGAGGTGCCCGCCTTGCTTGAACTGGTGAAACTGCTCCTGGGGATTCTCCCGGAGGATACGACCAAGGATACACTGCTTACACATTTCATCGAGCAGGCAAGGCTGGCCGCCTGCGCCTGTTGCAATGTGGATGAACTATCCGATGTGTATGATGGTACGATCGCGGAACTGGCGGCATATCTGTATCGCCACCGGGAAAACGTCGGCGTCCATACGCAGAAACAGGGCGAGCGCTCCAGTACCTACGAGGATGGGCTTCCGCAATCCATCCTCGCGGCGCTGCCGCTGCCGAAGGTGAGGGTCGTCGATGTTTGAAAACGCAACAGCTACGATCTACGATGGGAGCTTCACCCTTTGCGGTGAGGCTCCCATTGATTTACAGCCCTATCATCAAACGCTCTCCTTCGAGGATGGCATATCGGTCGAAACCACACATCACGCGTTCGTCGACGGCCATCCTTCCGTGGATGAAAGCTATTATCTTCAGATCGGCATAAAGCTTTACAAGATCATACGGATCAATTTCTGGGACGATTATACGGAACTCTGGCTCGCCCGCTGCGCAAGGGGTGTTCCCGCATGAAGAACGACGACTGGATCGATTTCCTGCTGCATGAGAAAGGAGCGTCCCTACTGGTCAATGGCGAGCAACGCATCGGGTTGATCACGGACGCTTCTGCCGCCGGGTACTTTCACGACCGAATGCTCCGTTCCAAAGAGGATCTGCACCCCGGCGACTTGATCACCTATCAGGATGCAACATGGATGATGACAACCCAGATCACCCGCGAAGCAAACAGTTCCATAGCCCGAATGCACCTATGCAACCATGTTACGAAGTTTATTCTTGATGACTGGCTGTATTCCTACCCCTCCGTGCTAGAAATGGAGCGGCTCAGCATCGATTCGGCAGGCACGCTGTTAATCGCCGATGGCAGCCTGACCTGCACCCTGCGTGCCAACGACACAACCAATACCATCGCCATCAATCAACGCTTTGTTGCGTCGGATGCCGTATGGAAAGTGATTGGCGTTGATAAGACCAATCCCGGCCTTGTGATCCTGAACACGGAGCGAAGTTTGCAAGCCTCTGGCGATGACATGGACAATGAGATCGCACACGCCGATACCCTGCCAACGTGGACGATTGCCCTGCAAAGTGCGGTGGAAACCGTGCCGCTGGGCGATACTCTCACGGTAACGGCAATCCTCTACCGTGACAGCGTTGCGCAGGAGACCGCAACGTTTCTGTGGTCGTCTGCCGACGAAAGCATCGTTTCTGTCGCGGATGGTGTGCTGAGCGGCGTTACGGAGGGCGGCACCACCGTCACGATTCGCTGGGCCAAGCATCCTTCCATTTCGCTGGATGTCCCTGTGACCGTCGAAGCGATCATTCCGGAGGTCGTATCCTACAAATTCTACTGCATCCCCGGCGATGGCTCCGGAAAAACCTACACAAGTTTCAATATCTTCCAAGGTGATACGAATGTCTACGGTGTTGAGAAGTACATCAACGACGTGCTCGCTACGACCAACGACACTTACACATTCACCTTCACCCCAAACGGCGCGACATCGAGCAACTATACCTACACCGTGCTAACCGATACCACAGTCAGACTCTACAACAAGCTGAAATATCTGACCCACACCTGCACGTTGAGCGCGACCAGCAATCAGACAAGCGAAAGCCTGCAGGTGAGCATTCTGCTGAAAGGCGATTGGTAAAGAAAGGGGTATTCTCATGAAAAACATCTTCCAAACCATCCTCACCGCCATTGGCGGTTTCCTCGGCTGGTTCTTCGGTGGGTTCGACGGCTTCCTGTACGCGCTGCTCGCGTTCGTGTGCATCGACTACATCACCGGCGTGATGGTCGCCATCGTCCGCAAGGAGGTTTCCAGCGAGGTGGGCTTTAAGGGCATCTTCAAAAAGGTGCTCATCTTCACGCTCGTCGGCGTGGCCAACATCATCGACGTCAACGTCCTGCAAAGCGGAAGCGCCATTCGCACGGCGGTGATCTTCTTCTACCTGTCCAACGAAGGTTTCTCCATCCTCGAAAATGCTGCCTCGCTGGATTTACCCATTCCCAACAAACTGAAAGAGATTCTGTCGCAGATCCGCAAGAAGGATGATGACGATTCGTCCAACGAAGGGGATGACGGTGATGGCGACGCCTAAAGACAATCTCGGCCTTGTGAAATGGGTACAGGCGTGGCTCGGGCAGGCATACTGGTACGGCACCTGCTGCTACGACTGCACCGCTTCGCTGCTGGAGCACAAAGCGAAGCAGTACCCCTCCTCCTATCCCGAAAGCCGGATGAGCCGTTATAAAGCAGATATCGCTGCCGGAAAGAAGTGCGCGGACTGCATTGGGCTGATCAAGGGCTACCTGTGGACGCGGGAGGATGGCAAACTGGTCTACAAGCTGGATAATCGCCCGGACAAGGGCGCGAACGGCATGTTCTCCGCCGCGAAAGTCAAGGGGGCGATCAGCTCCCTGCCGGAGATTCCCGGCCTGCTGCTCTATCATTCCGGCCATGCCGGGGTGTATATCGGCGACGGCTGGGCGGTCGAAGCACAGGGCTTCTCCGCTGGCATCATCAAAACCCAGGTGAGCAAGCGCAACTGGACGCACTGGTATGTGTGCCCCTACATGGATTATCTTAACGCGGACGGCACCGCTATTACGGAATTCGCCGAAGCGGCCTCCGCCATCGTCAACCGCACACTTTCCTATCAAGAAGGCAAACAATTGATGACCGGCGGCGATATCAAGGAACTGCAGATCCGGCTTCTCTATCTCGGTTATGACTGCGGCGAAGTGGACGGGCATTTCGGCCCGCTCACCTCCGCCGCCGTCCGCGCGTTTCAGCAGAAGAACGGACTGGAAGTGGACGGGATCGTCGGTGCCCTGACCAGAGAGGCGCTGCAGACTGCCACACCTGTGGTTCAGGAAACAAAGAACAATTATCTCATACAGTTTAAAGCAACGCTAAGCGAAAACGACGCAGATACACTGATGGAGAAAATCAAAATGCTGGGATATGAAGCGACGCTGACGATCATTTCGTAAAGGAGCGTCAATCCCATGAAAGATATGGAAAAACGCACAATCACGAGGTTACGGGAAGGCGGCAAGTCCTACGCAGAAATCGCGGAAAACCTCCACCTTTCCGTAAACACCGTGAAATCCTTCTGCCTGCGAGGCGGTGTGAAAACCCTGCAGGCGCTTCGCAAGGAAGCTGACCCCAGCCGGTGTATGCAATGCCACAAGCCGATTGAACAGCAGACGGGGCACAAGCGCAAGCGCTTCTGTTCCGACCGTTGCAGGCTCCAATGGTGGAATCAGCATCGCGCGCAGATGAACCGGAAATCCTGCGCTGAAAAGACCTGCGCCCACTGTGGCAATGCGTTCGTGAGTTATCCGCATGAGGAACGCAAGTACTGCTCCCATGCCTGCTACATCCAAGCCCGGTTTGGAGGTGGCCGCCATGTCGCCGGAACAAGGTAAGCGGGAACTTGCCTATCAGGTAGCGCTTCTACCCGCTTGTGGGATGCTACAGCAGGGGCTGATCACCCAGGAAGAATACCGCCGCATTGAGACAATCTTCAAAGGAAATTACCATCCGCTTTATGGCGAAACATGCGCGGAAACCCTTGCTATTCCTTCGTTTCAGAGCTAACATGACGTACCTGAAAGGAGGGGTTCGAGTATGGGCAAACGGGTAGCGCAGACAAAATTCCCCACGGCGCTCATTCCCAAAAAGAAACGCGTCGCCGCCTATGCGAGGGTATCCAGCGGCAAGGACGCCATGCTGCACTCACTGTCGGAACAGATCCGCTATTACAGCGCCATGATCCAGCAGCGCTCGGACTGGGAGTATGCCGGGGTCTATGCGGACGAAGCTACGACGGGCACAAAGGAGAACCGCGCGGAATTCCAGCGGATGCTGGCAGCCTGCCGGGAAGGGCAGATCGACCTGATCCTTACAAAATCCATCAGCCGGTTTGCGCGCAACACGGTGACGTTGCTGGAAACGGTGCGGGGACTAAAAAACATCCATGTGGATGTTTTCTTCGAGCGGGAACAGATTCATTCCATGAGTGGGGATGGCGAGCTGATGCTTTCCATGCTCGCATCCTTTGCGCAGGAAGAAAGCCGGAGCGTGAGCGATAACTGCAAATGGCGAATCCGAAACAACTTCAGGCAGGGTACGCCTTCCTGCTGTCAGATTCTCGGCTACCGCTGGATGGACGGGCGTTACGAGATCGTTCCCGAAGAAGCGGAAACTGTCCGGATGATCTTTCGGGATTATCTCAGCGGTATGGGTCGTGTACTGATACACAAAAAGCTGCTGGAATTGGGGCTGCCAACAAAGACAGGCGGTCAATGGACGGACAACGGCATCGCCCATCTTCTGAGAAACGAGAAATACTGCGGCGACCTGATGCTGCAAAAGACTTATGTTTCCGACCCCATTACCAAGAAAAAGTGTATTAACCATGGAGAGCTGAAACGATACTATGTCCGGGACGCGCATGAGGCGATTGTTTCCCGCGAGGATTTTGAACGGGTGCAGGAGATACTCCGGGCAGGACAGGAGAAATATCAACATAACCCACAGGCCCCGGCGCATTATCCCTTTACAGGAAAGATCGAATGCGGCGTGTGCGGAGCCATGTACCGGCGAAAGATTGCCGGTTCCGAACCCAAATACAAGAAACCGGTCTGGATCTGCCAGACCTTTAACCAGCTGGGTAAGCAAGCCTGCGCCTCCAAACAGATCCCAGATGATATACTGGAAAGCGTAACGGCCTCGGTGCTTGAGAACGCGGCATTTGATCCCGGTATCTTTGAACGAAAAATCGAGTGCATCCGCGTGATCGGCCCGAACCGGTTACTGTTCATCTTCCGGGATGGCCACCGCATATCGCGGGAATGGCAGGACGCTTCCCGCAAATGGAGCGATGAACAGAAGGAAGCCGCCCGAAAGCGTTATTACGAACAGCTGGAAAGGAGCCGAGCCCATGAGTGAAACCGCAAGCCCTGTTATCCGTGAGATTCCCGCTACGATCGGCAGATTGGCTCCCATGCAGGCACAGCAGGCGCAAATCAAGCGCGTAGCCGCCTACGCCCGCGTTTCCACGGAGACCGAGGAGCAGCAGAACAGCTACGGAGCGCAGGTCAGCTATTACACGCAGTATATCCAAGGTAAAAAGGAATGGGTCTTTGCGGGCGTGTACAGCGACGAGGGCATTTCCGGCACCAGTATAAAAAAGCGGGACGGCTTTAACCGAATGGTCGCCGATGCGCTGGCCGGACAGATTGACCTGATCATTACCAAGTCCGTCAGCCGCTTCGCCCGAAACACGGTGGATACCCTATCCACGGTTCGCACGCTGAAAAAGCGCGGGGTCGAGGTCTTCTTTGAAAAGGAGAACATCTACACGTTTGACAGCAAGGGCGAGCTACTGATTACAATTATGTCCAGCCTTGCGCAGGAGGAGAGCCGGAGCATCTCGGAAAATGTCACTTGGGGCCAGCGCAGGCGCTTTGCGGACGGTAAGGTATCTATGCCCTACAAGCAGTTCTTGGGCTTCGAGAAGGGCGATGATGGCAAGCCGTGCATTGTACCCGAGCAGGCGGAGATCGTCCGACTGATCTACCGGCTGTTTATTGAGGGGCAGATGCCCGCCGCGATCGCCAAGCACCTAACCCACACAGGTATTTCGACCCCGGCAGGTAAAGCGATCTGGCAGGCTTCGACGGTACGCAGCATCCTTACCAATGAAAAGTATAAAGGCGACGCGATCCTCCAGAAAACCTTCTGCGTGGATTTCCTGACCAAAAAGATGAAGCCTAACGAGGGCGAGGTGCCGCAGTATTACGTGGAGAACAGCCATCCGGCGATTATCGCGCCTGCAGTGTTTGACGAAGTACAGCTGGAGCTTGAACGTCGGAGGCAAACTGGGTATTCCTGTAAGGTGAACTGCTTTTCCAGCCGTATCCTATGCGGCGAGTGCGGCGCTTTCTACGGTAGCAAGCTCT
>JAJFVI010000008.1 GCA_021371895.1 Eubacteriales bacterium
AAGACCACCCATACGGCTTTAGGTGTCCACGTGTTCACGCCGCCAAAAGCCTTTTCCATAGTAGCGGTATCCTCTGCCGTCAGGGGCTCGGCATCCGCGTGTGCCCCGAAACTGAACATATGCACCTGCCAGCTCAGCCCCGATACGAAGTCGTAGACTGTCGCGTACGGGTAGAGCTTGCAGCGCGCTTTGACCTCGGTGTACCAGTTGGCGTAGCGCACGCTGGCGGCGCTGGGTTTGGCGGTAAGCGTCGGCGCGGTGTTTGTGTTGAGAGTGGATGTGCTGCCCGTGGAGGTAACCGCCGTCAGGCTGTTCAGCTTGGCCAGAGTCTGGCTTCCCGCCACGCCGTCGGCCGATAGCCCATTTTGCTTTTGGAAGGAAAGCAGTGCGAGTGTTGTTTTGGAGCCGAATACGCCATCCGCCGTACCAGTCAGGTAGCCAAGCGTAATCAGGCGTTTTTGCATATCCCTTACGGTTTCGCTGATCGTGCCCTGTTTAAGCGTCGCGGTGGTGGTGACAGTGTTTTTTACGGCGGCGTTGGAGAAAAGTATGGATTGCGTTTCCGAGCCGGCCACACCGTCGCGCACCAAATTGTTGGCTGTCTGGAAGGCGACCAGCGCGGTTTTCGTGCTGACGCCGAACTTGCCGTCTGCGGTGCCGACCAGGTAACCCAGCTCAATCAGGCGGTTTTGCAGCGTCGTTACATCGGCGCCGCTATCCCCGTAGCGAAGGGAAGTGGAAAGCGTCGTCAGCCCCACGTCGCCGCGCACGGCCGCAGCGCTGTACAGCACGCTTTGGGTCTGGTATCCAGCCTTGCCGTCTACCGTAAGACTGTTGGCTTTCTGGAAAGCGCGCACAGCGCTGATGTCATCTTCAAGGTATACGCCGTCCAAGCGTGAGGAATAGTATCCCAATTCCACAAGGCGCGTTTGCAGGCTCAACACCATGGAACCCCGGGAACCGGATTGGATGATGACTACGTTATCTTCCGTGATGTTCATGGTGGGTGTCGGCGTGGGGGTGGGCGTGGCTGCGGCGTAGATTGGGCTGGCGGCAAAGAGCACGGTGCGGGTTTTAGCGCCGCAAACCCCATCCTGCGTGAGGCTGTTTTTCTTTTGAAAGGCTTTCATGGCGACGAGGGTATCGTTGCCGAATTTCCCATCGATGGTACCCGTAAAATAGCCGATATCCGTTAAACGCTGCTGAACCTTTTTCACATCGTCGCCCTTATCGCCCAGGCGCACCGTAACGGTGGGCGGCGCGACAGTCGGCGTGGGCGTGGGAGCAACGATGTCGGAGGAACTGACCGCGCTGGCGCTGTACAGGATCGTCAGCACGTCAGGAGTGGCGATACCGTCGTTGGCAATATTCATTTTGGTCTGGAAGGCTTTCAGGGCCGTAACGGTCGCCTTGTCGCACATGCCGTTGATTTCTCCGGTATAATACCCCAATTCCGCAAGGCGGGTCTGCATATTTTCCACTGCTTCGCCGGTGTTGCCGGACTGGATGGTGACGCCGGAAACCATAGGCACGGTCTTAATCACCTTGCGGTAGCCCTTGACGTTCTTGGGCTTGTTCTCATATAAAAGCAACTGTAGATCCTGGCTTGCTTTGCCATCTTGCGTAAGACCGTTGCGCTTCTGGAAGGTCGTCACGGCGGCCTTGGTGCCGGAGCCGTATTTGGAATCGACGGTTCCGGTATAATAACCAAGCTCCGTAAGCGCTTCCTGCAGGGCGCGTACCTGCGAGCCGGTGGAGCCCGTTTCCAGCGCCGTGTATTTCGACGCCTTGGGATTGACGGTTGTCGTCGGCACCGGCGTGGGCGTGGGTATGGCGGCCAGCACGATGTAATCGGTCATCACGTAGCCGGTCTTGCCGTTATACTTCACTTTGGCAAAGCCGTTGGAGGTCACTTCGTAAACGGTGATCATTTCATTTTCGGAGATCACCAGCAGCGACGCGGCTGCCGTGCTCGCTGATTTGCGCAGTTTGACGCGCGCGATGGTGGTTGTATCGTAGGGATAGCTGTCCACCGCCGTCAGGGGAACCGACGTGGTTGTGGGCACGTCGCTTTCGTTGACCGCGTCGATATAGGCGATCATCGCGTAGCCGGTGTAGCCGCCGTATTCGATTTTATAGAAATCTCCCGATTTTGCAAGGACGGTAACGGCGTCGCCTTCGTTAATTGTCGCCAGCACAACGGAAGTGGTATTGGCGTATTTACGAAGCTTCACGCTGTCGCCCGCCGTGGTATCGTATGGGTAGGTGGCCGCCGTCGCGGTGACGCATACGGACAACAACAATACGGTCGCCGTCAGCAACGCCAGCACACGCTTAAAACGAATATTCATCGTTCAACCTCCAAACACCATGTTTATGATGCAAACGAATCGTTCCCAGAACAGTACCATTGTAGGGTAGAAAGCGAAGCATGTCAAGGAATTGCCGTATTTTTCACCGTATTGCAGGGAGTTTTGCTACTTCCCGCCCTTTTTTGCCCTTCCGGTTTTCAGGCGGCGCTTGCGCGACACTTTCGCGCTGATCCACGCCTCTGCCTGCGCGTATTCCGCTTCATCGCAACGAATCACCATCGTTTGCCACCAGCTTGGCCGGTACAACAGCGCCGTGTGGGTCTGCGGCCAGAACTGCGCACGCCTGACCTGCGACCAGCGCAAGTCGGCACGGCGGAGGTAAACGAGTCCCTCAGGTTTGGGGTCGGGCGCATCAGCCTGCAGGGTTTCCAGCGCCTTTTTTGTCGTCAGGCGTGCCCACAGGCGCACGGTTCCCGGCGCGCGCAGATACGTTATCGCGTGCGCGCCTTCCCTGTCCAGCACGTAACGCACCGTTTCCCGCCCCTGCAAAGCCAACAGCAGGCAGATAACCGCCAAAAGCAATAGCAGAATCGCAAGCAGTGTTCCCGGCAAACCTTGCCGAAGGAGATTGCTTACACCCGCTTCCCCTTCTGTAACCGCCGCAAACAGAACCGCCCAGATCAGCACCAGCAGCAGCGCCGGCACTGCCACGCGCAGCACCGCGTTCCAGGAAAACCAATCGGCTACCGGCTTCCGCTCTACTTTGAAGGAGAGCCTTTCGCTAGCTTTGGTCAGGCGCTTGCCGCAACGGGGACAGACCCCCATGGATGAAACCTCGACTTTGCAGTGGGAGCAGTAGTTAATCAGCGGCATGGCACACTCCTTTCCAAAGCGCAAAGCGCATCCGTTATTTCGTTAATGGGTCTCATCCAGCAGGCGCTGCACCAGCCGCTCGGCGTACTGCCTGGCGAACTGCGCATCCTCGGTAAGCGTCGCCTGTTCCTGTGGCTGGTCGCCCATCAGGGCGACGAACTGGCTCACCTTCAACCCGAGCGCATCCTGTATATCCTGGTCGCTCCCGCCTTGTGAAACCAGATAATAGCATAGTATCGAATCCGTCTGCCCCATGCGGTGCGCACGATCTTCCGCCTGGCTGTGTACCGCTGGGGACCAGTCCAGCTCTCCGAACACGACGCAGGTTGCCCTTTGCAAATTAAGCCCCGACGCCGCACGCAGCGACAGGCAGCACAGGTCGGTACGTCCCGCCATGAACCGCTCCACGGATTGTTCCTTCTGCGCGCCGGTTTCCCGCCCCGTGATAAACGCCGGGGAGAACGTGTGCAGCTCCCGGCGGTACGTATCCATCACCTGATGATGGTGCGCGAAGAGCAGCACTTTCTCCCCGCCGTCCAGCAGCGCGCGTACGAATTGCGCCACGTACGGCGATTTCGCCAGTCCTGTTGCCTGCCGCTCGCCCTGCTCCACCTCCATGGAGAGCAGCGCCCGCTGCGCGGCATTCAGTTCCGGGTCGTGCTTCAGCTGTGTCAGCTTATCGGTGATAGGCAGCATCAGCTTGCGGTAGAGGGTATCGTCGCTGTCAATGGTCATCACCAGCCGGCGTTTGGGCGGCAAATCGAAAAGCACGTCCTGCTTGGTGCGGCGCAGCAGGATACCCTCGGCGCGCAGGTATTCCCCCAGCACCTCGGGCTTGGCAACGATCTGGTTTCCATAGCCGTAGCACCATTCGCGCGTAAAGCTTTCGTAATCGCCCAGAAAATGAAAATCCAGGGTGTTGACGACGTTCCAGATCTCCGCGCCGCGGTTATAGATGGGCGTGCCGCTAAGCCCTACCACACGTTCGGCCTGCTCCGCCAGCAGGCTTGCGGCGGAATATTTTTCCGTGCCGCTGTGGCGAAGCTCCTGTATCTCGTCAAAAACAACATAGCGGAAACCCAGCTCC
>JAJFVI010000016.1 GCA_021371895.1 Eubacteriales bacterium
AAAATCCTGATTGCCAACCGCGGGGAAATCGCTATCCGCGTCATCCGCGCCTGTAAGGAAATGGGCGTGGCGACTGTCGCTGTGTTTTCGGAAGCCGACCGCGACGCGCTGCATGTATCGCTGGCGGACGAAAGCTACTGCATCGGCCCCGCGCCCGCCCAGAAAAGCTACCTTAACATGCCCGCCATCCTGACCGTGGCGCGCTCCTGCGGCGTGCAGGCCATCCACCCCGGCTATGGGCTCCTGAGCGAAAACCCGGAGTTCGCACGGGTGTGCAGCCAGAACGGGCTTTGCTTTATCGGCGCGCCGTACGAAGTGATGAAAGTGATGGGCGACAAGGCCGCGGCGCGGCGCACTATGCGGGAGGCCGGGCTGCCCGTGATTCCCGGCTGCGATCTGGTTGAAACGGTCAAAGACGCCAAACGCGAGGCCAAGGCCGTCGGGTATCCGCTGCTGCTTAAGGCAAGGGCGGGCGGCGGCGGGCGCGGCATCCGCCGGGTGAACAAAGAAAGCGAGCTGGAAACCGCTTTTGTTTCCGCGACGGCGGAGGCGCAAAGCGCCTTCGGGGACGGAACACTATACATGGAAAAGCTGATGGAAAATGTGAAGCACATCGAAATGCAGCTGTTGTGCGACCAGTACGGCAACATCCTTTGCCTGGGCGAGCGGGATTGCTCCATGCAGCGCAAGAACCAGAAGATACTGGAGGAAAGCCCCGCTGTGTGCGTGTCCCCGGAACTGCGCCGGGAACTGACCGAAGTTTCCGTGCGCGCCGCGCGCGACGTGGGTTATGTGGGCGCTGGCACTATCGAATACCTGCTGACCCAGGACGGGCGGTATTATTTCATGGAGATGAACGCACGGCTGCAGGTGGAACACCCTGTAACCGAAATGGTGACCGGCGTGGATCTGGTGAAATGGCAGATTCGCATCGCCAACGGGCAGGAGTTAACCCTGAGTCAGGAAGACGTACAGATGAACAATTATGCCATCGAGTGCCGTATCAACGCCGAGGATCCGGCGCACGGCTTTCAGCCCTCCTGTGGGCAAATATCGATGCTGCACGTGCCGGGCGGCCCGTGGGTGCGGTTTGATACGGCGCTGTACCAGGGGTACGTAATACCGCCGTTTTACGACAGCATGATCGCCAAGTTGATCGTATCGGCACGCACGCGCGCGGAAGCCATACGAAAAATGCAGGCGGCCCTTTGCGAAATGGTGGTGGAAGGTGTGGAACACAACGCGCAGATGCAGATCGACCTGCTTTCCCTCCCCACCTTTCTGGACGGCACCTATACCACCGACACCCTTGGAAAGCTGAATGGGCGGGAGTTGAATCGCAATTGATCAACAAGGCATTGTTCAAGAAACCCAACAACCGGCTGGAGGGCGAGCAGGAAGCCGCGCGGGACGCAGAACCGACGGTTGTGTGCGCCGAGTGCAAGGACACGCTGCCCAGGGCGGCGGTTGCGGGAACGGATTTTGTGTGCCCACGCTGCGGAACGCCTCTTGCAATGGGCGCGCGTGAACGCATACGCTGGCTGACGGACGAGGGCAGCTTTCAGGAAACGGAGACCGGGCACAGGGCCGTGGACCGGCTTGGGTTTCCCGGCTACGCGGAGAAACTGGTCAAGGCTCAAAGGGACAGCGGTGAACCCGAAGGGGTACTCACGGGCCTTGCGGCGGTGGATGGCGAGCCCTGTGCGCTGTTTGTGATGGAGCCCTACTTTATTATGGGTTCCATGGGTGCGGTGGTTGGGGAAAAGATTACGCGGCTGTTTGAGCTAGCCACGCAGGAATGCCTGCCGGTGATCGGCTACACCGTTTCCGGCGGCGCGCGCATCCAGGAAGGCATGTTTTCGCTGATGCAGATGGCGAAAACCAGCGGCGCGGTGCTCCGGCACAGCGAAAAGGGACTTTTGTACGCGGCGGTGCTCACCCACCCAACCACGGGCGGGGTGGTTGCTTCCTTTGCCATGGAGGCGGACGTGATCCTGGCCGAGCCCAAGGCGCAGATTGGCTTTACCGGGCCGCGCGTGATTGAACAGACCATGCGCCAGAAACTGCCGCCGGGCTTTCAGCGTTCCGAATTCATGCTGCAAAAGGGTTTTATCGACCGGATCGTACCCCGGAACGCGCAGAAGAAGGAACTGTCCATGCTGCTCAAACTCCACGGAAGGGGGGGGCGGGCATGACGACGGCATACGAGCGCGTGCAGGCGGCCCGCCGCAAGGGCCGACCCACGGCGGACTACTATATGCAGCGCCTGTTTACGGATTTTTTGGAGATGCACGGCGACCGCCGCTACGGGGACGATCCCGCGATTGTGGCGGGCGTGGGGCGGTTGACCGGTCGACCCGTTACGGTGATCGCTCTGGAAAAAGGTGTGACGACGGAAGAAAAAATCAGCCGCAACTTCGGTTCCGCTCATCCCGAGGGATACCGTAAGGCGCTCAGGCAAATGAAGCTGGCGGAAAAGTTCCGCCGCCCGGTAGTCTGCATTATCGACACGGCCGGCGCGTTTTGCGGCGTGGGCGCGGAGGAACGCGGGCAAGGGCAGGCCATTGCCGAGAATTTGATGGTCATGATGGGGCTTACCGTGCCGATCATCACCGTATTCATCGGCGAAGGCTACAGCGGCGGCGCGCTGGCCCTGGGTGTGGCTGACCGGGTGTGGATGCTGGAAAACGCGGTGTACTCGGTGATCTCCCCGGAGGGAGCGGCCAGCATCGTATGGAAGGACGCGGGCAAAGCGACCGAGGCGTGCGAGGCGCTGCACATGACGGCGCAGGATCTGCTTGCCTGCGGCATGGCAGAACGGGTGTTTTCGGAAGAAGACGGGGATTTTGATAAGGTATGTTCGGCGCTGGGTACGGCGCTTGCGGACGAGCTTGTCGCACTTTCGGCGCTGGACGCTGAAACGTTGACGGTGAAACGATATGCCAGATTTCGCGCGATGGGAGGCGAGGAAACGTGATTGCCATCATGGTGGATAGCGCCGCGGGCATTTCCCGGCAGGAGGCCGAGCAGCTTGGCGCACATTACGTACCCATGACCTATACGGTGGACAAGGAACAGTTTGTGGAGCACTACATCGGGGAGAATGGGCAGTTTGAGCCCTTCATTGAGAAAGAAGACGTGGACAGACGCACCAGCCAGGCAACCGCCGCAGCCTTTACGGCCGCCTTCGAGCGCCAGTTGGCCAAGGGGCGGCAGGTGCTTTGCATCACCATCTCCTCCCGCCTTTCGGGCACCTACGCTAACGCCGTGATGGCGGCACGGGAGGTGAACGCTGACGAGATCAAGGTGCTGGACAGCCGCAACTGCGCCGGCGGCATCTATTTCCTCATCCTGAGCGCGAAAAAGCTGATTGAGGAAGGCCTGACTCTTTCGGAGATCGTCGAAAGGCTGGTTACGGAGCGCAAACGGATCGAGAACGTCTTTACCGTCAACGATATGACGAACCTGCGCAAAAGCGGACGGCTGGGCGTGGTGCGTCTGAGCGTGAGCACGATCCTCAACCTCCGGCCTATCCTCTGCCTTCAGAACGGCTCGGTATATTCCCGCGGCGTCGCCCGCGGCAGCCACGAGCAGCTCAGGATGCTCGCCCAGAGCGTTCCCGAAGGCGTGCGCTTCGTGGTGGTGCACAGCCGCGAGGATAACCCGCAATTGCCCGCCCTGCGGGAGATGCTCCGCCTGCGCCTTGGGGACGATCTGGAATTGCGTATCGTCAGCCTCGGGCCGGTATTGAGCATCCATCTTGGGCTGACGTACCTTGGCGTGTGCTGGATGGGCAGCGCCGAGGATGCGGCACGGGACGCCTCGCCCGAAGACGGCGGCAGTATGTGGACGGGCGAGGCGTAAGCCCAACCGCCTCCCTGCGCTAATTCACGGTTGACAAGCTGTGGAAAAACGGGTATACTCGCCTAAACACCAGTATGGAAAGGAGGAACCACGATGCCCAGCAATGTTCGCGGTTCTTTCTATTACTTTAACTACCGCTTTACGGGCTTTACCTGCCGTAAGGCTGGTTTGCGTTGTACTGGCTGAGGAATCCGTTTTCAAACGGTATCGCACCCTCGCAGTCAATGCTGCGGGGGTTTTTTAATAGAGTGATGCAACGTTCTGTAGGATGAGTAGTACGGTAGGAAAACGGAGGATGAACGATGATTATTATTCTGAAGAAGGATCACGACCCCAAACAGATGGAAAATCTGAAGGCCTGGCTGGTCAGCCAGCAGTTGACCATCCATGAATCCCGGGGCGAAAGCCACACTATCCTTGGACTGGTAGGCGACACTACCGCTGTGGATATCGATCTGCTGCGCGCGCTAGACATCGTGGAGGATGTCAAACGCGTGCAAGAGCCCTACAAGAATGCCAACCGGA
>JAJFVI010000027.1 GCA_021371895.1 Eubacteriales bacterium
TGTGGATTGCGGCTGGTATTCGGACGGCTTCTGGTGGGACGGCGTGGGCGAGTGGCTGCCCAGCAAGGCGCGCTTCCCTGAGGGCATCGAACAGGTGATGGATTTCATCCGGGAGAAAGGGATGATCCCCGGCCTGTGGCTGGAGCTGGAGGTGATGGGCACGAAGTGCCCTCTGGCCGAGCGTGTGCCGAGCACGTGGTTCTTCCAGCGGGGCGGTAAGCCCATAGTGTGCCGCAGCCGCTACCAGCTGGACTACCGTAACCCCGAGGTGATCCGCCACGCGGACGAGGTGATCGACAGACTGGTAAACCAGTATGGGGTCGGCTATATCAAGATGGATTACAACATAAACGCCGGCGTCGGCACCGAATACGGAGCCGATAACGCCGGCGAGGGGTTGCTTGCGCACACGCGCGCCTACCTGAACTGGCTGGACGCGGTGCTGGCCCGCTACCCCAGCCTTGTGATTGAGAACTGCGGCAGCGGCGGAATGCGCATGGAGTATTCGCTTTTATCACGCTTAAGCATCCAATCGGTGACCGACCAGACGGACTACCGAAAAATGGCGGCCATCGCCTGTAACTGCTCAACCGCTGTCACGCCGGAGCAGGCGGCCATCTGGAGTTATCCCCTGCCGGAAGGGGACGAGGAAGAAACGATCTTCAACATGGTCAACGCCATGCTGCTGCGCGTACACCAGAGCGGGCACCTGCCCCGCCTGTCCCCCGCGCGGCAGGCACTGGTGGCCGATGGGCTGCGCTGCCACCTTTCCATCTGCGAGCAGGTTAAAGAGGGGTTGCCCTTCTGGCCTCTGGGGTTGGGGAGCTTTACCGCGCCTGTTTTAGCGCTGGGCATGGATTGCGGAAGCACGCTCTACGTAGCCGTCTGGCACGTGAGCGAAGCGGAAAATCGGATCGTTTTGCCTCTGCCCGGCCGCAAGGTGCGCGCGGTGCGCTGCCTGTACCCGGCTAACCGGCCCGTGCCCATGGAATGGACGCAGGATGCGCTGACTGTTACGCTGGAACCGCTCACGGCCCGTATGTTCGCGCTGGAGGTATAGGCTGGAGCATCACCTTTACATCTGCAAATCCCGCTTTTGGAAACGCGCGTAGGAAACCCCCAACAGGCAGGCGACCAGCCCGATGCACAGAAGCGTGTAGGGCAGGCTAAGCCCGGTGCCCGCACCGACGATTTCTTTGGGGTCGAAGTACTGAAACGGCGTAAAGACTTTCATCCAGCCGATGCCGCTGTTCAGGTCGATGGCGACGGAAAGAAGATAGGCGGTCAGCATCGCCCCGGTCGCCACACCCGTAGCAGCCTTAGGGCGTTTCACAACCGCCGCCGCGGCGATGCCCAGCGCCAGAAAAACGAACTGTACCAGCACCATACCCAGCACCAGAAGCGTCATCACCCCAACGGCGTTTTCGCCGAAGGCGAGCACAGCGCCCGCTGCGGCGATCCAGTTAACCAGCGTCAGCGCCAGCACCTGTGTCAGCGCCGCCAGCAGCTTGGCCGTGAGGATTTGCGCGCGGGAGGCGGGCTTGGCGTACAGAAATTCCGTCGTCTTGTCCCGCTCCTCCTTGGAGAGGATCACCGCGCCAAGCATG
>JAJFVI010000037.1 GCA_021371895.1 Eubacteriales bacterium
GCTGCCGTGGCGCGGTTTTCTGCTGGCGCCGGACGAGGTGCATAGCACCCGCAACACCGTGGCGATGCTGGGCACGGTACCCAAGTCTGCCCTGGAACAATGGCAGGCGGATGGAACGCTGGGTGAACTGTGCGACATTGAAGCGGTTTCCGTCCAGCATGACCAGGTATATGTTTACGTATTTTTGCACCGCTCCTGTGAAAACGAGATCCTACAAAAGCTGAAAGACGCAGGCTTTGCGGCCGTTACGCTGCCCCCGTCTCCGCTGGCGGCGGATGACCAGCTTACGGAACTTAACGCAGCGCAGGTGGAAATAGACGCGAAGCTATGCAACGTTGCCGGACGCACGACGGTGCTGGCGGGCGACTTGGACACGCTGAAACAGCTATACGACCTCCTCCAATCCCGGCGCGCGCGTCTGCTGGCGGCCGGCCATTTTTCCGTATCGGAGCGTACGTTCTTTTTACAGGGCTGGGTGCCGGCGCCGATGATCGAGACAATCGAACGCCGACTGCATAAGGTTTCCACGACGGTTGCCCTGGAGTTTTACGATCCCGAAGCGGGGGAAGAACCCCCGGTGCTGCTTAGCAATCCGACTGCGGTGAAACCTTTCGAGTCGGTGGTTACAGGCTATTCTATGCCGTCGCCCAATGGCATTGACCCTACAATGGTTATGACGCCGTTCTTCATCAACTTTATGGGCATGATGATCTCCGACGCGGGGTACGGGCTCATGTTAGCCATTTTAATACCGTTGATGATCAAGTTCCTAAAGCCTGCTCCCGGCACGCGGCGTATGATGTGGCTATTGGCGGCGGGCGGCGTCGCGACCGTGTTCTGGGGCGCGATGTACAACAGCTGGTTTGGCTTTGCCCCCCTACCTGCGGTGTTCGATCCGATGAATAACGCGCTACCCGTGATGGGCGTGTGTATTGCGCTGGGTGCGGTACATCTGTTTACCGGTCTTGGCGTGGCAGCCTATATGAACGTGAAACGCGGGAAGCCTTTGGACGCCGTAGCCGACCAGTTGAGCTGGTTCCTGCTGGTGGTAGGGCTTGGACTGATGCTGGTTGCGCCCGGAGTGGGTAAGTGGATGGCACTCACCGGTGCCGGGATTATCCTGGTAACAGCGGGGCGAGCAAAAAGCAAAAATCCCTTCAAGCGTCTTCTCAGCGGGCTGGGCGCGCTGTACGGCACCACCAGCTGGATCAGTGACCTGTTAAGTTATATGCGCCTCTTTGGCATGGGGTTGTCAACCGGCGTCATCGGCATGGTCATCAACATTCTGGTGGCCATGGTGTTTTCCGCCGGGCCGGTCTTTTGGCCGATCGGAGCGGTACTCTTCGTAGGCGGCCACCTGTTCAACCTGGCGATCAATACGCTGGGTGCGTATGTACACAGCTGTCGCCTGCAGTATATCGAGTTCTTCGGCAAGTTTTACGAAGACGGCGGCAAGCCCTTCACGCCCCTTGCGGAAACCAACCGTTATGTTTACGTCACGGAAACGCGCGCGCATTCCTGATGTGAAAATAATCACGAATCAAACAGTATTGAGGTAGGAGGTACCCATTATGTCTATCGGACAGGTTTTAGCTCTTCTTGGCGCGGCGGTCGCAGTCATTGGCTCGGGTATGGGCTCCAGCGCCGGCGTTGGTATCGCCGGCGAAACGTCTGCGGGTGTATCAACGGAAAACCCCGAGGTTAACAGCAAGCTTCTGGTATTGCAACTGCTGCCCGCCACGCAGGGCATCTACGGTTTCCTGATCGCGGTGATCGTGCTCATCAACACCAACGTGCTGGGTGGCGCCATGAAGGCCGTGGAATTGTATCAGGGTCTGGGTCTTTTGATGGGCTGCCTGCCTGTCGGCTTAGTGGGCTACTTCTCCGCTATCAAGCAGGGCCAGGTAGCTGCGGCCGCCATGATCATGACCGGCCAGCGCCCTGAGATGAGCGGCAAGGGCATCACGATGACCGTTATGGTGGAAACCTACGCCGTGCTCTCGCTGCTGGTGAGCTTCCTAATCGTCAACGCCATTAAACTGTAAGGAGCACGCCATGAACGCAGCGGCCATTCTGGATAAAATCGAACAGGACGCCCTTGCGACCGCCGCCCAAACGCTTGACGACGCGCAAAAGAAGGCCGAGGCCCTGAAGGCTGCCTCCCGTGAAAAGATCGAGGAGATGCACAGGGCCATGATCTCGCAGGCAGAGCGCGACAGCGAGGCGCTTGTGCTAAGGATGCGCAGGATGGCGGAACTGAACGACCGCAAGGAGTTGTTGAGTAAAAAGCGGGCGCTCATCGACGAGGCGTTTGCGATGGCCGCCGAAAAGATGGCCGGTGCACCTGCCGAGGAGAAGCGTGCGTTTTTTACGCGCCAGATCGCCGCAAATGCTGCGGGAAACGAAACATTGACCATCGGCGCAGTGGCCGCGGACTGGTTTGACGACGCTTTCCTCACGGAGGTGAACGCCGTGCTGCTGAAGGCCGGCAAACCCGGTGAACTGAAGCTGGCACCTGGCAAGTGCGAGGGCTGCGCGGGCGTGATTCTCGCCCAGCATGGTGCGGAAATCCGCTGCACCTTCGAGGCGTTGCTGGAAGAAATGCGCGCCGGACTGGAGCAGCAGGCGGCGGTCACGCTGTTTGGCGCGCCGTCAAAGGACGCATAACGATACGGAAAGGAGGTCCGGCAATGCCGCAACCCAGCATTTCCTATGCCTGCGGACGGGTAGGCGTGCTCAAGCGCACGGCGCTTAAACGCGCGCAACTTGACCGGCTGATGTCCGCGCACGATTATCGGGACGCGATCCGCGTGTTAAGCGACATCGGCTTTGCCGCGGCCGATACGACAGATTTCCAGGTTGCAGCCGACCGGCACGTGCTCAAGGCGTGCCAACTGATCCGCGCGGTAACGCCCGCGCCGATGGTGACGGACTGCTTTATGCTGCGTTACGACGCGCATAACCTGAAAGTGCTTTTCAAGTCCCGGCATCTGGCGCAAAAGCCGCAGTTTTTATCCGCCTGCGGCACCATCCCGGTGGAAAAGCTGCACCATTGTGTGGCCGACCATACCTATGCGGCGTTACCCAAAGAACTGAAAAGCGCCATGGATGCGCTGGAAAAGCGCAGCGCTGTTAAGTTCGACCCCATGCTTGTGGATACCCTGATTGATCAGGCGATGTATCGCCAGATCTTTGATAACCTGTCGCAGAGCCGGGACGCGAAAGTAGCGATCAAGTATTTCCGCGCGAAGGTCGATTTGCTAAACGTCGTCATGCTCCTGCGCCTGAAGGCCATGGGCAAGGACGCGGCATTTTTTGAAAGCATCGCGCTGCCCGGCGGAGCCGTAACCCCCCGGGTGTTTGGCCGCGTGTTTGCGGAGAGCGAACGGCTTGCGCGGCTGCTGCGGCGTTACGGAACGCAGGTCTACCAGGCAGCGCTCAACGCCACGGTGGATTCTCAAAAGCTGCCTTATCTGGAAAAAATCGCCGATGATTACCTGTATGCCCTCCTGCGTCCCTATCGGTACAATTCGGCCTCTATGGAGATCCTTTTCGGCTTTCTTTTACAAAAGCAGCGGGAGGCAACCGATGTTCGGCTGATAATGGCGGGGAAGCTGAACAGCTTTCCGCCCGATGCCGTAGCCGAAAGGATGCGTGAGCTGAATGGCTGAAATCACCATGGGTGCCGTGGGCGAGCGCGACGCGGTGCTGTGCTTCAAGGCTGTTGGTATGACGGTCATTCCTACCACCACGGCCGAGGAAACCACGCGAGCGTTGTTTACTTTGAGCCGTCAGGGCGTGCGCGTGATCTTTATTACCGAAAACGCAGCAAAGCAGGCGCCCGAGGCTATGGAACGCTACAGGGGAGACCCGCAGATGGCGATTATCCCTATTCCGGGCAGCACAGGTGCCGGAGGTTACGCAATGGCGCGCGTCAGGGCCAACGTGGAAAAGGCCATCGGCGCGGATATACTTTTTAGCAACACCGATAGGCAGAAAGAAGGATAAAGCATGGCAGGAACCATCGTCAAGGTCGCGGGCCCCCTGATCGTGGCGGAGCATATGTCTGACGCGCGTATGTACGATGTGGTGCGCGTCAGCCGCTTCCGCCTGGTTGGAGAGATCATCGAACTGCGCGGCGACCGTGCCAGCATACAGGTTTATGAGGAAACCAGCGGCCTGGGCTACGGCGAACCGGTGGAATCTACCGGCGCGCCCTTGTCCGTGGAGCTTGGACCTGGGCTGATCGAATCCATCTTCGACGGCATCCAGCGGCCATTGACCAAGATTCGCGAATTGGTGGGCGATCGCATCACCCGCGGCGTGGAAGTGCCCGCGCTGGACCGCGAAAAGCTATGGAATTTTGAGCCGCGTGTTACGTTGGGCGACCATGTGTCGGCCGGCACGATACTCGGCATTGTGCAGGAAAACAGCGTGTTTGAACACCGCGTCATGGTGCCCAACGGCATTGCCGGCGTGGTGACCGAAATCAAGGCGGGGGAATACACCGTTACCCAGACCATCTGCACCCTGAAGGACGAAAAGGGTGACCTGCAGGAATTACCCATGATGCAGAAGTGGCCGGTGCGCCGCGGACGCCCGTATAAGGAAAAGATGTCTCCGACCGTGCCCATGGTAACGGGTCAGCGCGTAATCGACACATTTTTCCCCATCGCCAGCGGCGGTGTGGCAGCGGTACCTGGCCCGTTCGGCTCCGGCAAGACCGTGGTGCAGCATCAGCTGGCCAAATGGGCGGACGCAGACATTATCATCTACGTGGGCTGCGGCGAGCGCGGCAACGAAATGACCGACGTGCTGATGGAATTTCCGGAACTGCACGACCCGCGTACCGGCGAAAGCCTGATGAAGCGCACGGTGTTGATCGCAAACACCTCGGATATGCCCGTGGCGGCACGCGAAGCGTCCATTTATACGGGCATCACGATTGCGGAATATTTCCGGGATATGGGGTATAAAGTCGCCATTATGGCCGATTCCACCAGCCGCTGGGCCGAGGCTCTGCGCGAGATGAGCGGCCGCCTGGAGGAAATGCCCGGCGAAGAGGGCTACCCCGCGTATCTGGCTAGCCGCATCGCGGAATTTTACGAGCGCGCGGGTTATGTGAAATGCCTGGGGCAGGACGGACGCGAAGGCAGCATCAGCGCCATCGGCGCGGTCTCCCCGCCGGGCGGCGACATCTCCGAGCCGGTATCCCAGGCTACGCTGCGTATCGTGAAGGTGTTCTGGGGCTTAAGCGCGCAACTGGCCTACAAGCGTCATTTCCCCGCCATCGACTGGCTTACGTCCTATTCCCTGTACGCCGATCATCTGGAAGACTGGTTTAACGATCACGTATCGCCGGAATGGAACGAGCAGCGCGCCAAAGCCATGCTGGTATTGCAGGAAGAAAGCGAGCTGCAGGAAATCGTACAGCTCGTGGGTATGGATGCCCTGAGCTGGAAGGATCGCCTGACTATGGAAGTCGCGCGTTCCATCCGCGAGGATTACCTGCACCAGAACGCCTATGACGACGTGGACACCTACACGTCGCTGGACAAGCAATACCTGATGATGCGCCTGATTCTGGACTATTACGAGAAGGGCCAGCAGGCGCTGGACGCTGGGGCGAACCTCTCCGACGTCATCGGCCTTCCGATCCGGGAGCGTATCGGCCGCAGCAAGTATATTCCCGAAGACCAGAAACAGCAGTTTACGGAAATCGAAAGCGAACTGTCCGGGCAAATCGCCGCGATCTCCGAGAAAGGGGAACTCTAAGCGATGCTGAAAGAATACCGCACCATCACGGAGGTCGTCGGGCCCCTGATGCTGGTGGATCAGGTGGAAGGCGTTACCTACAACGAGCTGGTGGAGATCCGGCAGAAAAACGGCGAGATCCGCCGCGGCAAGGTGCTGGAGGTGGACGGTCACAGGGCGCTGGTGCAGCTGTTTGAAAGCAGCAACGGCCTGCAGATTGAAACCGCTTCCGCTCGTTTCCTGGGCCACTCCCTCGAGCTGGGCGTGAGCATGGATTTACTGGGCCGCGTTTTCGACGGCATGGGCAGCCCCCGCGACGGCGGCCCCGAGCTGATCCCCGAAAAACGTATGGATATTAACGGCGAGCCGCTCAACCCCGCCGCCCGCGACTACCCCAACGAGTTTATCCAGACCGGCATCAGCGCCATCGACGGCCTCAATACGCTGGTGCGCGGGCAAAAGCTGCCGGTGTTCTCCGGTAACGGCCTGCCGCACGCGCAGCTAGCCACGCAGATTGCCCGGCAGGCGAAGGTGCTGGGCGCCAACGAAAAATTCGCAGTGGTGTTCGGTGCCATCGGCATCACGTTTGAGGAAGCCGAATACTTCATCAGCGATTTCCGGCGCACGGGCGCCATTGAACGCGCTGTGCTGTTTATGAATCTGGCCAACGACCCGGCCATTGAGCGCATCGCCACCCCGCGCATGGCGCTGACCGCCGCGGAATACCTGGCCTATGAAAAAGACATGCACGTTTTGGTCATCCTCACCGATATCACCAATTACGCCGAAGCGCTGCGCGAAGTTTCCGCCGCCCGCAAGGAAGTGCCGGGCCGCCGGGGCTACCCCGGCTATCTGTACACCGACCTTGCCAGCATCTACGAGCGCGCGGGCCGTGTGATCGGCAAGAAAGGTTCCATTACCCAGATCCCGATCCTCACCATGCCGGAAGACGACAAGACCCACCCGATTCCCGACCTGACCGGCTACATCACGGAAGGGCAGATCATCCTGAGCCGGGAATTGTACCGCAAGGGCATCCTGCCGCCCATCGACGTTATGCCGTCTTTGAGCCGCCTGAAAGACAAGGGTATCGGCAAAGGCAAGACCCGTGAGGATCATGCCGCGACCATGAACCAGCTTTTCGCCGCCTATTCCCGCGGCAAGGACGCCAAGGAGTTGGCGATCATCCTGGGCGAAGCGGCGCTGACGGATGTGGACAAGAAGTACGCGGCCTTTGCCGTCGCCTTTGAAAAGCAGTACATCGCGCAGGGCTATCAGGCCAACCGCACCATTGAGGAAACGCTCAATATCGGCTGGGGGTTATTGGCGATGCTCCCGCGCAACGAGCTCAAACGCATCCGTGACGATATGCTGGATAAATACCTGCACGATAACACCATCGAGGAAAACGACCAGACAAACGAGGGGGAGGACTAATGCCAGCTCTCCTGCGCGTAAATCCCACCCGCATGGAGCTTACGCGGATCAAGCGACGGCTGGTGACCGCCAGGCGCGGCCACAAGCTGCTTAAGGACAAACGCGACGAAATGGTACGCCAGTTTATCCTGTTGATTCGTGAAAATGACCGGCTGCGGCGCGAGGTGGAAAAGGAACTGACTTTGGCGCTGGGCAACTTTGCCATGGCGCGTGCCGTAACCGAACCAGAACTGTTGGAGGAAGCGCTTCTGTGCCCCGCGCGGAGCATCCGCGTGGACATGGGCATCCGCAGCGTGTTAAGCGTGCGCGTACCGACCCTGAGAATGAACGAAACGGGGCAGGAAACCACACTCAGTTACGGCCTGGCTGAGACCTCCGCCCAACTGGATGGCGCGATCGAAAGCCTGGCGGAGCTTTTACCCAAGTTGATCCATCTGGCCGAGGTGGAAAAGACCTGCGATTTGCTGGCCGACGAGATCGAGCGCACCCGCCGCCGCGTAAACGCGTTGGAATACGTGATGATTCCGCAGTTTATCGAAACCATCCGCTTCATTACCATGAAGCTGGATGAAAACGAACGCGGCAGCCTGACCCGCCTGATGAAGGTGAAGGATATGATAGAGCAACGGGCGGGAAACGGCTGATTTCAAACCGAAAAACGGGGAAGTGGAACAAAGCCGCTTCCCTTTTTACTTGTGCCATGTTATGCTGGCAAACGAAGAGAAGAACGCAAGGCATACTCCCTGTGTTCATGATTGAAATTTAATCCATCGGGAGGCAGTTATGATTCGCTTTGAAAACGTCACCAAAACTTATGCGGGCGGTGCGACAAGGGCCGTGGACGATCTGACGATGGAGATCGACGGCGGTAAAGTGTTCGGCTTTCTGGGCCCAAACGGCGCAGGAAAAACGACGACGCTGAAGCTGATGACGGGTATTCTGAACCCCGATCAGGGGCAGATCTGGCTGGAAAATGTGGATTTGCTCAAGAACCCTATCGATGCCAAACGGATGTTCGGCTTCGTGCCGGACAGTTTTGAAATGTTCGAACGGCTCACGGGTAAGGAGTACCTGACTTTCCTTGCGGATCTGTACCATGTGGGTGAGAAGGAACGCAAAGAGCATATGGATAAATACCTTGCGCGTTACGAGCTGGAAGGTGCAATCAACCAGCCGATTCGCAGCTTCTCCCACGGCATGAAACAGAAATTGCAGATTATCGGCTCGCTGATCCATCAGCCGCGCATCTGGATATTGGACGAACCCATGGTTGGGCTGGACCCTGCCAGCATGCACGCGCTTAAACAGGAAATGCGCGATTACTGCGAAAGTGGCAAGACAGTGTTCTTTTCCACCCATGTGCTGGACGTGGCCGAGCGCCTGTGCGACGAGGTGGGCATCATCCACAAGGGCAAGCTGATCGCGCGCGGCGCTCCGGAAACGTTGATGAAGGACGACATGGTGAGCACACTGGAAGACCTGTTTTTGAACCTGACGGGCAAGGAGAAGGAAAAGGCGTGATTCCCTATCTGAAAGTGCTGATCCGCCAGCGCCTTGCGGCCTGGAACCCGGTCAGCTTTCAAAGCGCGAAAAAGTCCAAAAACAGGAGCATCGTCAGTTTTGCGTTGATCATGCTTTCCATGGTGATGCTGTATGCAATGCTGGTCGCACTCGAATACTTTATGTTCGGCGCGTTCCAGCAGATAGGCGAGCCGGAGACGATGCTGGCGCTCGCAGGCATCCTGTGTACGCTGATGACCGTGATTACAAGTTTTTTTTATGTGTTAAGCGAGCTTTTCTTCTCCAAGGACGTAACCTTCGTTTCCGCCCTGCCCCTTTCCTCACGGGAGATTTTAACCGCAAAGCTGCTTCGCATCTGGCTGGGGGAAGCCGGCATCGCGCTGCTCATCTGCCTGCCGGTTACGGTGCTCTATGGCGTAAGCCAGGCGATGGGATTGCTGTACTACTTAAAGGCGCTGTTACTAATCCCCTTTATCCCCATGGTGCCCATAGCGGTGATTACGCTCCTCTCCTTTGTGCTCATCCGTGCATCGGCGCTGTGGAAACGCCGCGAAGCGCTGACAGTGGTCATGAGCATGCTGTTTCTAGTCGTGTATTTGTGGGGGGAAATGCAGTTTACGATGTCCTCCCAAAAGGATGATATAAGTGCGGCGGTTCTCCAGCTGGTGCTCAAGCAAAAGCCCCTGCTGGATATGATGGCAGGTCTGTATCCGCCCATCCGCTGGTTCAGCGATGCGCTGACGCAAAGCGGCCATATGGCGACGGCGAACTGGCTGGGCTTCGCGGCGCTGGCTGTTGCGGCCCTGACTGCAGTCGTGCTGCTGGTTGGCGGCACATACCAACACTTGGCGATTAAACAAAACGAAACGCTTACCCGACTCAACGCGACCGCCAGACGGAGCGTTGACAGGCATGGGATGCGTACGCCGTTCATGGCGCTCTATCGCCGCGAAATCCGGGAGATCTTCCTGGTGCCGACCTATACGATGAACTGCCTTGCCTCGGCCGTGATTTTCCCTATCATCGCCGTAATTACGATGATGAGCGCGGGCAAGGCTGGAAGCGAACTGGCCATGCTGCCCGATCTGCTCAAGCTCGTGCCCGGCGTGCTGATCACCGCGATTGCGACGGGGGTCTTCGCGTTGACAAGCAACCTGAACCTGGCCGTTGCCACGTCCATATCACGCGAAGGTGTGCGGCATGAGTTTTTCCGCACCTTACCGGTGAAGCCGCAAACCCAGCTTGCCGCCAAATTGATGATGGGGCTGACCCTCAATTTGCTTTCCGGAATACCCATGGCGATTGTGCTTATGTTCGTGCTGCCGGCCATCCGGGCGGAGCTTGTGATCGGGTTCCTGTGTTCTCTGCTCTTCTCCACCGCGACTTCCACCGCGTCGCTGATGATTGATGTCGCCCATCCGAAATTCGGCTGGAAAAACGAAACGGAGGCCATTAAACAAAACGGGATGGCCACGATTGCGATGTTTGGTTCAATGGCGTTCCTGGTTGTGTGCGGAGCCGCGTTTTACGGCCTGCACGCGCTGGGGTTGCACTATGCACTGACGTTGCTCGCTGTGTGCGCCGCGGCGCTTGGTTTGGATGTATTGTTGCTGCGCAGGCTGACTGGAAAGGCTGCGGAAACCTATATCTTACAAGAAGTTCAAATTTAATTAAATTTTTGTTACAAATATGCGTGCAATTTGCTTTATTCTGTGTTATACTGTCGTTGTAACAGGATGAGGAAGGAATGCATGACATGATTACTAAGGCACAGAGTAAACGATATACGCCCCGGCTCGATCCGCAAGAGCATACGCGCCTCACGGCGCTGGAGAGGGGTTTGCTGCGTTGGTCGACGGCTGAGGACGGCGATAAGGTGCTGGACGCACAGGCCGGCGGCGGACGAATGTTGGAGACGCTGCACCGGTATACGGACTGTGAAATCTGCGGCCTGTCCGACAATATGGAGTGCGTTCGGGTTTCCCGTTCGCGGCTGCGCAACGCCGACATCGTATATGGTTCACATGAGGATATTCCCTGGCGGGAAGACACGTTTGACTCCGTATTTATCAAAATGGTCTCGGCTCCCCTGTCGGAACGGGCGCTGAGCGAAGCGCTACGCGTGCTGAAACCGGGCGGGCAGATGCTGGTGGGCTTGCGGACACTACCCGCGCCAATCCGCCAGATCGCCATGTGGTTCCGCAATGACGCAGACGAGGAACCGATGCATCGCAGGGAGTGCCGACAGATGATGGCAATGATGCGCAGGATGGGAATTAAGCAGATCACCAGGCAGCCGACGGACATGTTTAATTGCGTCTGTATCGGGTGGAAGCCTTTGCCGCCGGAGCGCGAGTGGCCATGATATACCCAACGTAAAGCGCCGACTGTATATAAAATACGGTCGGCGCTTTTGTGCGCACTCGGTTCGTCGGATACTTTTGCAACGAAGCGTGGGCGACGGCGCGAAGTGAGCAGGCAGCGTTATACAATTCTAAATTTTTATGCACAGGGACTCGCAAGTGATTTTATTTTAAAACAAAGAACAAAGCCCAAGGAATAGTGGAACGGCGACGAAACTACGTTTCGAAGTCACAGGGCAAAAGCCTGCGAGATCAGTGCGTTAAAGGTTTGGAACTACATCATAAGGGCACGACCTGCGTAACGTTCAGCACATCGCCGTTCACCGAAAAGCGCACATCAAAACCCGCGTAGGCAAACCCGTACACACGGGCGGGATCGTCCTGGTAGGCGGGGCGAGGATCGGATGCCAGCACCGCCTGCAGCGACGTGCGGCTTTCAGGCGGGATCAATGCAAGCCACGGCGCGGGGAAAACAACCGTCAGCGGCGTTTGGGGCGTCTGTTCCGCAAAGCCGCCGACGGCCTCGGGCCGGCAATCGGTGTAGGGGAGATAAGGCTTGATGTCGAAAATGGGCGTGCCGTCCATCAGGTCGGCACCCGCAACGTGGAGTACGAGCCCGCGCGGGTCGTTCGGGTCGATGCGCACGAGCCGTACGCAGCTCAGGCCGATCGGGTTGGGGCGATAGGGGGAGCGCGTCGCGAAAACGCCCATCCGCCGGTTGCCGCCCAGCCGCGGCGGGCGAACCGTGGCCGACCATTCCTCCCGGCGCGCGTCAGAAAAGCCCCACAATAGCCACACATGGGTGAATCCCTCCAACCCGCGCAGCGCTTCTCGTCTGCGGAAGGCGGGCTCGAATACGATCTGCGATGGTAAATCATCGATCAGTCCGCTTTGTCGGGGCAGGCCGAACTTGGTGGGGAAGTCGTT
>JAJFVI010000057.1 GCA_021371895.1 Eubacteriales bacterium
CGGCTATCCGTTATCGGCGGACGCCTTCCACCAGCCGGAAGCGCTGGACAGCGTGCTGATGCATTGCCTGCGCAACATGAGCGCCCCAGCCCTCCGTGCCCTGCCCGATTGCAGCGAGGGACTGGAAAACAGGCTGCTGCAAGCCGCGCAAAAGGCGCGCGGCCGCGCGGAGCTCATCGGACTTGCCAAAGCCAAACGTTACCCCTACGCACGCCTCAACCGTCTGGCGACCCACGCGCTGCTGGACGTAACGGCCGAACTGCTC
Source organism: Eubacteriales bacterium (assembly GCA_021371895.1). Lineage (GTDB taxonomy): Bacteria > Bacillota > Clostridia > Christensenellales > Aristaeellaceae > CAXXOK01. The sequence continues at coordinate 266 of JAJFVI010000057.1, forward strand.
GCCGTCCACCCCGCGCCAGAATACGCGCGGCTATTGGGCTTTCGCCAAAGCAGCCGCGAACTGCTTACGGAGATTTCGGAGGGCGCGCTGCCCCTGATCGCCAAAGCTGCGGATGCCGACCCCGACAATCCCCTTTTCGCGCTGGACGCGCGCTCATACGACCTGTGGGCGCTGGGGGCAGGGCTGCCAGCGGGAATGATGTACAGGCAACAAGTAGTCATTGTGTGAAGGGAGTTTCGCGCACATATGCGCGACCAAAGGGTTGAAAAACCCTTTGGAATCCCAGAGGGATTCGCCTATTCGGCGCTTGAATTGGAAATGCGCCTACGGGCGTACCAAAGGGCTTTCCGCTCGCCCTTTGGAAACCTTCGGTGTCGCCTTCTTACACGGCGGGTTTAGCGCGATGGGTCACCTTTGAAGTTCAGGATAGTCGTCTGGTCATACCGCGCCTGTCCGCACGCCCTGACGAGCGTACGTACGCGCGATACGCCCAAGCGACAAGCCTGTCCTCCCGCAGTGCGACTCCCCGCGCTTCCCGCCTGCTGGGCGAATGGCGACAGGCGAAAAACGCCCGTGCAGTAAATAGCAAATGAATAGTAGCCTGTTTCGCAGGCTTTTTTTATTGGCATACTATTTGTTGCATAAGGGCGCATTCCCCGAAGGGTGCAGGGGCGAGCGGAAAGCCCCTGCTGCGCCCGCAGGCGCATCCCTTATGCCCCACGCTCCCAGACACATCAAAATGAAAAAGAACCCTTCCTTGAAGAAGAGTCTCGAATGGTGCAGGGGCGAGCGGAAAGCCCCTGCTGCGCCACAGGCGCATCCCTTATGCCCCACGCTCCCAGACACATCAAAATGAAAAAGAACCCTTCCTTGAAGAAGAGTCCCGAAGGGTGCAGGGGCGAGCGGAAAGCCCCTGCTGCGCCCGCAGGCGCATCTCCTCTGGATTCCAAAGAGTTCTCAACCCTTTGGCTGAGCCTGTGGGCACGGAACCTCAAGGAACTAGCGGTTCCTCATCCCCTGCCCCTTCTTTAGCCTCTTCCGGCTCCGGAAGAGGCGGCAACTCCCTGATGTCAGCAATGCCGAAATGCTCCAAAAACCGATCCGTGGTCGCGTATAGGATGGGTCTGCCCAGCGACTCCCTGCGACCGACTTCCTGTATTAAACCCTTGTGTAGCAGCGATTGCACCGAATAATCGCATTTCACTCCGCGCACCTGCTCCACCATCCCTTTGGTGGCGGGCTGGCGGTAGGCGATCACAGCGAGCGTCTCCATGGCGGCCTGCGAGAGCGATTGCCGCTGCACCGGCTGGAGCATCCGCTCCACGTACGGCGCGTATTCGGCGCAGGTTTCCAGCCGCAGGTGGTCGCCGTAGCGCTTCAAAGCAATGCCACGGGTCTGGCTTTCATATTCCTTTTGCAAAAATTCCACGGCGCTTGCCGCTTCGATTTCCGTTATTTCCAGCGCCAGCGCCAGTTCGGGCAAGGTTATCGCGTCGCCCGCCACGAACAGGATGGCCTCGATGGCATGGGCCGCTTCATTCGGCTGCAACGCGCTTCCTCCTTCCCGGATGCAGCACGATCGTATCAAACGTGCCGCTCTGCGTAACGTGCGCCTTGCCGAGCTTGAGCAATTCCAACAGGGCGATGAACAAAGTTACGATTTCCTCGCGTCCGGATGCGCCGTCCAACAGTTCGTTAAAGCGGGTTTCCCCGGCGCGTAAATGGCGCTGAATGTTCTTCATGCAGCCTTCCACGGTGTAATTATCCCGGCGGATGTCCCGCAGGTGATAGTCGACTTCCTTTTCCTCGCGGGGTTCGCGCAGCGCCACGCGCTGCAAGGCTTCCCAAAGCGCGTCCAGCGTCAGGCCGTCAATCTCCAGCGTCGGCGGCGGCAGGGGCACTTCCTCAGGCAGTTTGCCAAAGGCGCGCATGGCGCTTTGTTCAAACTCCGTCATAGCCCCGGCGCTTTCCTTAAACTGCCGGTACGCCGTCAGCCGCGCGATCAGCGCCTGCTCGGGGTTCTCCTCGTCGGGTTTGGGCGGCCGGGGCAGCAGGGCGCGGCTTTTAATCTCCACCAGCGTCGCCGCCATGGCGATAAACTCGCTGGCTTCCTCCGGGTCGAAGTCCGGCGCGTTTCGCACAATTTCGATAAACTGCTCTGTAATCTGGCTGACGAAAATCTCCCGAATGTCAATTTTCGCCTTGCCGATAAGGTGAAGCAGCAAATCCAGCGGGCCGTCGAACTGCTTGAGCCGGAAGCGCGCAGCCATTACGCCGCGCCTTCTAAAAGCAGGAACAGGTGGAGCACGCCGCCATTAACGGCGCCCACCACGGTGCTGAGCACGGTGGTTAGCGCCCCGGAAAACACCAACAACAGCAGCACGACCTGTGCGATTTGGAAAAACTGATGGTTCATGGTCAGCTTTCCCTTGAGAATCAGATCGTTAAGCACGTGAAAGCCGTCCAGCGGCGGAATCGGCAGGAGGTTAAAAACGGCGATGGTGACGTTCATGGTGGAGAACAACAGCAGAAAGCGCTGCACGTGCATCAACCACGGATGCAGCATATACTGCGTAAAATCGCCGCCGGAGCCGCTGAGCAGGATCGCGTAGCCCACACCGCTGGAGGAAAGGAACGCCGTCGCACCGCCGTTGCCGGTAATCACCTCCGGCTTCCATAAAAGCGGGTTAATCAGCGTCGCCAGCAAAAGCGACACGATAAACAGCGTCAGGTTGGTGGCGATCCCAGCGATGGACACCAGAAAATCGTCCCGGCGATAATTGCCGCGGAAGTTACGCGGGTTGACCGGCACGGGCTTGGCCCATCCGAAGCCTAACAGCACCAGCGAAATGGTGCCCAGCGGATCCAGATGCTTGCGAGGGTCCAGCGTCAGCCGACCCATCATTTTCGCGGTCGGGTCACCGCAGCGGTAGGCTACGTAGCCATGAGCAATCTCATGCAGCATCAGCGTCAACAGCACGGCTACGGAAAAATAAAGTATATACACGATAAACCCAACCGGGTCGGTGGTCAGCCAAGTCCCCCAGCTTTGCAAACGGGTTAAAATGCCCACAGTAGTACCTCGCTTCGTTGTTCTTTTAGGGAAGTGGAATCAGCCTATTATAGCGTGCCGACGGGTAAAACACAAGCATGGCGGAGCGACACGCACGCTTGCGCATGTAAAAAGCCCTTCCGCGAAGCCCGTACCGGCAGGCATTTGCGGAAGGGTGGAAAATCAAGGGTTCGGGGCGTTTCATGCGGCCCGGTGATGGGTCACATCGTCTCGATTACCCCGTCCAGCAACTTGCGGAAGGTGTCCTTCACCCTATTGCCCATTTCCATGACTTCCTCATGGTTCAGCGGCTGATCCACCACACCGGCGGCCATGTTGGTGATGCAGCTTACGCCCAACACGCGCATCCCGCCGTGCCGCGCCACGATGATTTCCGGCACCGTACTCATGCCCACGGCGTCCGCGCCCAGCGTGCGCGTCATGCGGATTTCGGCGGGGGTCTCAAACGTGGGGCCGTTGAGCCAGGCGTACACACCCTGTTGCAGCGGGATCCCCAGCTTCGCCGCCGTGGCGAGCGTCTGCTTTATCAAATCGCGATCCATGGCGCGGCTCATGTCGGGGAAACGCGGGCCGAAGGCGTCCAGGTTGGGGCCGGTAAGCGGGTTTTTGCCGGAAAGATTGATAAAATCGGTAATCAGCATCAGGTCCCCGGCGTTAAAAGCGAGGTTTACGCCGCCCGCCGCGTTGGTAACCACGAAGGTCTTTACCCCCAGCTTCTGCATCACGCGCACAGGCAGGGTAACGTCGTTTAGGTCGTATCCCTCGTAGGCGTGGAAACGCCCCTGCATCATGCACACGCGCTTGCCGTGCAGCGTGCCCGTATGCCAGCGGCCTTTATGCCCCGGCACCGTGGATACGGGAAAATAAGGGATGTCATGATAATCGATATATTTGGCGTTTTCCAGCGCGTCGGCGTAGTCCCCCAAACCGCTGCCCAGCACCACGGCAATCTCCGCCCGGCCGCATGCGCGCTCCACGGCTTGCGCCGCCGCGTCAATTTTTTGCAGATAAGTCATTTCCGCCATGGATATTCCTCCTTATTTCTTTAAAAGCACCGCGAACGATTCCGCCCCGAAACGTTCGGGAAGGCCGAACCATTCGGCGATGGTTGCTGCGATGTCCGCGAAGGTTTGGCGCGTGCCAAGATCCGTAAATCCCTCCATGCGAGGCGACCACGCGACGACTGGGATATACTCCCGCGTGTGGTCGGTGCCGGTGAAGGTGGGGTCGCAGCCGTGATCGGCGTCAATCAAAATCAGATCGTCCGGCCGGGCGAGCTTCATCGCCTCTCCGAGCTTTTCGTCAAAGGCCTGCAAGGCATCGGCGTAACCCTTCACATCGCGGCGGTGGCCATATACCATGTCGAAATCCACCAGGTTCACAAACACCAGCCCCTCGAAATCGCGTTTCATCGTATCCAGCCACGCGTCAATGCAGGCGGGGTTCCCTGCGGTATGCACACTTTCGACCAGGCCGCGGCCGCAGAAAATATCGCCGATTTTGCCTACGCCCATCGTAAAGAAGCCCGCATCCTTGAGCGCGTCCAGTATCGTGCGCCCCGTCGGCTCCAGGCTGAAATCCTCCCGGCGCGGGGTGCGGGCAAACGCGCCCTTGTGCGTGCCGGCAAACGGGCGCGCGATGACGCGGCCCACGCCGTATTCGCCCTGCAGAATGCCGCGCGCGATTCTGCACCATTCGTACAGCGTTTCTACCGGGATGATCTCCTCGTTGGTCGCGATCTGAAATACGCTGTCCGCGGAGGTATAGACGATGGGATACCCGGTGCGCAGGTGTTCCTCCCCCAGCACATCCAGGATCACCGTGCCACTGGAGGCGTAGTTACCCAGCGTTTTACGGCCGATGGCTTTTTCAAAGGCCTGAATGAC
>JAJFVI010000069.1 GCA_021371895.1 Eubacteriales bacterium
TCCGCAGCACCTCGTCGCGTGCTTCGTCGCTGATGCGGCCGTCCTCAAGACCTTCCAGCAGCAGGTGGGAACCCAGGTTGCTGGTCATAATAATGATGGTGTTCTTAAAGTCCACCGTACGGCCCTGACTGTCGGTAATGCGGCCGTCGTCCAGCACTTGTAAAAGGATGTTGAACACGTCCGGGTGCGCCTTTTCGAACTCGTCCAGCAGCACGACGCAGTAGGGCTTGCGGCGCACGGCTTCGGTTAATTGGCCGCCCTCGTCATAGCCGACGTAGCCCGGAGGTGCGCCGACCAGACGGCTGACGGAGAACTTCTCCATATACTCGCTCATGTCGATGCGCACCATGTTCTTCTCGTCGTCGAACAGGTTTTGCGCCAGCGCCTTGGCAAGCTCCGTTTTGCCTACGCCTGTGGGGCCCAGGAATAGGAAGCTGCCGATGGGGCGGTTTTCATCCGCGATACCCGCGCGGCTGCGCAGGATGGCTTCGCTTACGGCCTGCACGGCCTCGTCCTGCCCGATAACGCGCTTGTGCAACTCGTCCGGGAGGCGCAGGAGTTTCTCGCGGTCGCTCTCGCGCAGCCGGGTCACGGGGATACCCGTCCACCGGCTGATGATGCGGTTGATCTCTTCTTCGGTCACCTTATCGCGCAGCAGGGAGTTTTCGCCGCGGCTTTTTTCGGCGTTTTCCTCCTCGGCAGCGAGCTGTTTTTGCAGCTCGGGAAGTTTGCCGTACTGCAGCTCGGCGGCCTTGTTGAGGTCGTACTCGCGCTGTGCTTTCTGGATTTGGGCGTTGACCTGCTCGATTTCTTCGCGCAGCTTCACCACCTTGGCGATGGCGGCTTTCTCGTTTTCCCAGCGCGCCTTCATGGCGGAAAACTCCTCGCGCAGTGCGGCAAGCTCGTCCTCCAGCGCCTCGCGGCGGCGGTTGGTCGCTTCGTCCTTTTCCTTTTTCAAGCTCATCTGTTCAATTTCCAGCTGCATAATGCGGCGCTGTTTTTCGTCCAGTTCTGCGGGGAGAGAGTCGATCTCGGTGCGGATCATGGCGCAGGCTTCGTCCACCAAATCGATGGCCTTGTCCGGCAGGAAGCGGTCGCTGATGTAGCGGTTGGAGAGCACCGCCGCGGCGACCAGCGCGGAGTCGGTAATTTTCACGCCGTGGAACACCTCGTAGCGTTCCTTCAGACCGCGCAGGATGCTGATGGTATCTTCCACCGTCGGCTCATTGACCATCACAGGTTGGAAGCGCCGCTCCAGCGCCGCGTCTTTTTCGATATATTTGCGGTATTCGTCCAGCGTAGTTGCGCCGATCAGGTGCAATTCACCCTTGGCCAGCATGGGTTTGAGCAGGTTGCCCGCATCCATGCTGCCCTCGGCGCGCCCCGCGCCCACGATGTTGTGCAGCTCGTCGATAAACAGGAGAATTTTGCCTTCGGATTTCTTGATTTCCCCCAGCACAGCCTTGAGGCGCTCCTCAAACTCACCGCGGTACTTCGCCCCGGCGATCAGCGAGCCCATATCGAGGCTGAACAGCTTGCGGTCGCGCAAGCCTTCCGGTACGTCGCCGCGCACGATGCGCAGGGCGAGACCCTCGGCGATGGCGGTTTTGCCTACGCCCGGCTCGCCGATGAGCACGGGGTTGTTTTTCGTTTTGCGGGACAGGATACGGATGACGCTGCGGATTTCGCTGTCGCGACCGATGACGGGGTCCAGCTTCTGGTTGCGGGCTAGCTCCACCAGATCCTGCCCATACTTGGCCAGGGCGTCGTAGGTGTCCTCGGGCGTTTCGGTAGTGACGCGGGTGTTGCCGCGCACCGACTGCAGCGCCGTCAGGAAACCCTTATCATCCACCCGCAGATCGCTCCACAGCTGGCGCATACTGGGGCTGGGCTTGCGCAGTAACCCTAAAAACAGGTGTTCGACGCTGATAAACTCGTCCTTCATCTGTTTGGCGGCTTCCTGCGCCGCCACCAGGGCGCGTTCGACATCGTTTCCGATATAGATTTTGTCGGGTTCGCGGCCGGAACCGGTCACTTTGGGAATGCGGGCGATCAGCGTTTCCATGCGCTCGTTGATCAGCGCCGTATCTTTGCCCATCTTCTGCAGCAATTGCGGAATCAGCCCTTGGGGATCTTGCAGCAGCGCGCGCAAAAGATGCTCCTGGGATACCTCCTGGTTCTGATATTCCACGGTCATCTGCTGCGCGTCGGCAAGCGCAGTGCGACTTTTTTCGGTAAACTGCTGGTTCGTCATGCTCTGACCTCCTTATGCGCGTTTCATCGATTATAAAAGTAGATACGATCCCTAACGTTGGTTGACTTTGGGAGCGGGGCGCGGCGAGACGGGAGGCGTGGCAAAGAGCAGTCAAAAGCCGACCTGAACAAGTAGAGTCGTCCCATGGGCGTGGCCGCGTCGGAACCGGCGCTCGCGCGCGTTCGCTCGAAAAGGAAGGCCCTCCCGGCACGTCGCGCTTTGATGCGCTCCGCTTCCGATCGCGTTAGTTAGACTAACTTTGACCTTCATAAATAGTATAATGCTTTTTACGCCGTTGTCAAGGGTTGGCGAAGAGTTTTCTACGATGCATTACATGATCACAGGAAATGGCAATAGGCAAAAAGCCCAGCCCCGCGACCGGGCAAGCGTAAGGTCTGCCAAGTCAAACGCTGGAGCCGGGCTTTCTATTTTTGTAAATAGCTACTGGGCAGACACCTGAGCCGCGGGAATCCACGCCCGTACGGTACCCAACGCGCAGGCGAACTCCGCAAACACCCAGCCGTTTTCCTCGAAAAACACGCTCA
>JAJFVI010000076.1 GCA_021371895.1 Eubacteriales bacterium
CTGGTACACCAGCGCCTACCGCACGCAGGAAGGCTACACGCGGTTCGAAATTACCGGCGAGAAGGCCCATTCCGGCCTATACAGCGCGAAAATCACCAACGCCAACAGCAACGACGCGCGCTATGTGTGCGCCGTGGAAGTCAAGCCCGAAACCCTGTATTGCGTTTCGGGCTATATTCTCGTGGATTCGATGGATGCTTTCGGCAACGGCGCCAACCTCGCCGTGGAAGACGTGTACGCCTTCTCGGACGGTTTGTTTACTACCGGGGGCGAGTGGCAATACGTCGAGTGGTACGGCCAAACCAAGGCGGGGCAGAGCGAAATCCAGCTGGATGTGCGCATCGGCGGTTACGGCGCGGAAAGCCAGGGAACGGCCTACTTTGACGATATTTCCATTCGGCAGGTGGACGTCCTGCCTACGGGTGCCACCGCGTCGATATGGTATACGCTTGATTACGGCAACGCCGACGCGAATGCCGCCGTGACCGAAAACGAGGCGACGACGCCGCAGAAGAGCACGCTGCTCTTTGTGGTACTGGCGGCGGCGTTCCTGCTGCTGGTTGCGTTGGCCGCGCGGGCGCTGCTGAAGGAGAGCACGCTGAGCAAACCCGGCGAGAGGAAAACGATGTTCGCGTTCCTGCTTGCGATGGTCGCGGCCTTCGCCGTTCGCCTGATACTGGGCGGTAGCGTGATGGGCTATCAGGTGGATATGAGCTGCTTCTCGGCTTGGAGCCTGCGCATGGCGGAAACGGGCCCCGTGGGCTTCTATGCGCCGGATTACTTTTGCGATTATCCACCGGGCTACATGCTCCTGTTATGGCCGGTGGGACTGTTGATCCGGGCGGTGGGGTATGCCGATTCGCCCGCAATCCGGCTGCTTGTGAAATCCATTCCCATTCTGGTGGACATGGTTTCCGCCATGGTGCTGTTCAACTACGCTAAAAAGCGCATCCCGCTCAAAGCCGCGGTGTTTACGGCGCTGTTTTTTGCGCTGAACCCCGCCGTGTTGGTCAACGGCGCGGCCTGGGGACAGGCGGATACAGTGCTCGCGCTGCTATTGCTGCTGACGACTATCGCGGCGATGGAGCGCGACTGGCGCGCCGCCCTGCCCCTGTATATCGTGGCGGTGCTGGTGAAACCGCAAGCCTTGCTTTTCGCGCCCGTAGGCGGCATTTGGCTGATCCTGTCGCTGGTAACAGCCGCGCGTACCGCGCGCCGCCCGCAATGGAAGGGTATCCGGCAAGGTCTCCTGATTACGGCGGGCTGCACGGCGGCAATCGTCGTGCCCTTCTCCATCGGGCAGAGCGACCCGCTGTGGCTGTATAAGCTTTACCGGGATACCCTCTCCTCCTACGATTATGCCACGCTCAACACGGCCAACCTGATGTACTTCCTGGGGGGTAACTGGTCGCGGCTGACAGCGGAGGCCGGCAACAGCGTCACCACGCTCTCCGCGCTGATTCCCGCGCTGACGGGCCTTTTGCTGCTGGAAGCCGGAGTGTGGACGGGAAAGCTGCACCATGGCTTGCGCGCATATGGGGAGCGGTTCGGGGCGATGCTCAAAAGCTTAAAAAACCGGCAGGGGGCGGGCCCGGACGGTCGAAAGACCCTCCTTACGGCGCTGTGCCTGCTGTTCGGACTTGCGTTTCTGGTTTCGGCGCTGTTCCCCTGCACCTACCTGAGTTATGGAACGACGTGGATGGTGATGGCCTACCTCTTTGTCTTCCTTACGCTTTTGGCCGATCATAGCGCCGACGCGCTACCCTTCTATTTAGCGCTGATGCTGCTGGGTGTTTACGTGCTGGGAGTGAAAGTGCATGAGCGCTATCTGTTCGCTGCGCTGGCGCTGCTGCCGCTCGCCTATATCCGCACGCGGGACAGGCGGCTGTTGTGGCTTTGCGCCGGACTTTCGGTGACGACGTTCCTCAATACCGCCATCGTGCTGGATAACTCCATACTGTTTGGCGCCGCGATGGGGCACCTGAACCAGGATACCTACGGCCTCAACATGCTTCTCGCTGCCGCGAACGTAGCGCTGTGCGTGTATGGCGGAATCATCGCCTACACGGGGCTTGCGCCCTCGCTTGCGCCTGTGGAAACGGCGCGGGCACGCCGCAATAGTGAGCGACTCCCCAAAACCGACGCATGCTACCGCAATGGTCTGCTGACGCCCGCCGATGCGCGGCTCCGGCTGACGCTGAAGGACTTCCTGATTATGGGCGTCACCGTAGTACTCTACAGCGCGCTGACCTTTACCAATCTGGGCAGTACCAAGGCCCCGCAAACGGCGTGGGTCGCAACCTCCACCGAAGAGCAGGTCGTGTTTGAACTGCCCCAAAGCGAAACCTTTAAGCTGCTGTATTACGCGGGCGTGAGCTACAATGACTTTTCCGTCTCCGTCAGCACCGACGGCGTAAACTGGTCGCAGTCCTATCCCTGCCAGATGCGGGAGGGCCTCTGCTATCGGTGGAATTACGCGCTCACCAGCTATACCGATGCCGAAGGCAGCGTGACCTACGGCGACAACAACCCCGATAACGTCCTCTGGTTTACGGGGCGTTACCTGCGCATCAACGCCGAAAACGCCGGCCTCAACCTGTGGGAGATTCTGCTGCGTGACGAAACAGGGGAGACGATCCCGCTGACGCTTGCCTCCCACACGGGCGATAAGGATGTGCTCAATACCGCCAAGCCGCCGCAAAACCTGATTGACGAGCAGGATACGCTGGAAGGCGAGCCGGGCTGGTATACCGGCACGTATTTTGACGAAATCTACCATGCGCGCACGGCCTACGAGCATCTGCACGGCATCGCCCCCTACGAGACGACGCATCCGCCGCTGGGCAAGCTGATCATGTCGGTGGGTATCGCCATTTTCGGCATGACACCCTTCGGCTGGCGTTTCATGGGCGCGCTGGTCGGCGTTGGGATGCTGCCGGCGCTCTACCTGCTGGCCAAGCAACTCACCAAACGGCGCGATATGGCGACGTTCGCGATGCTGCTATTGACCTTTGATCTGATGCACTTCACGCAAACGCGCATCGCAACCATCGACAGTTTTCCCGTGTTCTTTATCATCCTCTCCTTCCTGTGCCTGGTGCGCTATCTGCAAACGGACGTCTACGCTGTGCCGGAGGGGCTCGGGGCGAATGCGAAACCGCGCCTGTTCACAAGGCCGTTCCTGCGCACGATGATTCCGCTGGCACTGGGCGGGGTGTTTATGGGGCTGTCCATCGCCAGCAAGTGGATTGGCCTGTATTCGGCCTTCGGGCTAGCGGCTCTCTTCCTGGTCGCGGTGTTCCGGCAGTTCCGTACGGGGCTTGTGGCATACGATATCGACGCGGAACACGGGCTGACGCCCATGCAGCGGCTGCGTGTGAGCTGGGCGAAAGAGCTGACGCTTAAACGCATCCTGATGACCTGCGCGCTGTGCGTTGTGTTCTTCATCGCTGTGCCTGCGGTGATCTACTACCTGAGCTATATCCCGTATCTCTCCCCAACCGGGCCGGTGACATTGGAACGCGTTATCAAGGCGCAGGAAGGCATGTATGCCTACCAAAGCACGCCGGGGCTGGGTATGGATCATCCCTTCTATTCTCCCTGGTGGCAATGGCCGCTGATTCTCAAACCCATGTGGTTCAATCAGGATAAGTTTGAACCAACGGGCTATGCCAGCACCATCATGTGCATGGGCAACCCGCTGATCTTCTATGTGGGCGCGCTGTGTATGGTGATCGTGTTCGGGCTGCTGATCCGCAAGTACGTGACGTTTTGCGGCGGCCTGCGCCTGCGGCAGGGCGACGGCAACCTGACGCTCGCGGCGCTGGTGATCGGGTTTCTGACGCAATATCTGCCGTGGGTGCTGGTGCCCCGCTCCATGTATATGTACCACTACTTCGCCAGCGTACCGTTTATCATTCTGGCGACGATGACGGTGTTTGGCCTCCTGCGCGACTCCAAATGGAAAACGAGGGCGATGGTTGCCTACGTCGTGCTGGCGGCGATCTGCTTCGCGATGTTTTTCCCATACGCCTCTGGGTTGCTTACGCCCACCTGGTACCTGGATTGGCTCAAATGGTTCCCCAAGATTTATTATTAGGCGAGAAATGAGGGCTGCCTTTTGTTGGCCAAAACCATCTCCGGCGGGCTGGATGGCGTAAACGGCTTTCCTGTGGAAGTCGAGGCGTGCATCAGCAACGGTCTGGTCGGCTTCGATGTGGTAGGCCTGCCCGGGCTTGCCGTAAAGGAAAGCCGGGACAGGATTCGTGCCGCCATCGCCAACAGCGGATTTCTCTGGCCGATGAAAAAGCTGACCGTCAACTTAGCGCCCGCGGACGTGCGTAAGGAAGGCACCAGTTTGGAGCTGGCTATCGCGGTGGCCTTGTTGGCTGCGCTGAAGCCGGAGGATTTTCCGGCGCTGACGGACACGCTGCTGCTGGGGGAACTTTCGCTGCACGGCGAGCTGATGCCCGTACGCGGGATGCTTTCCATGGTGCTGGCGGCACGCGCTGCGGGGATACAGGAGGTTGTTTTACCGGCGGAGAACGCCCGTGAGGTGCAATGCCTGTCCGACATCCACATTCATCCGGCGCGTACCCTCGGGGAAGCGGTCGCGCACCTGACGGGGCGGGCGCCAATCCCCGCGCAGGAACAGGTGCCTTACGAAAAACTCATTGGGAAGCAGCCCCCTGAAAACGATCTCAAATTCGTCCGAGGACAGAAGATCGCCCGCAAGGCGCTGGAAGTAGCGGCAGCCGGCGGACACAATTTACTGATGGTAGGCGTGCCCGGCAGCGGTAAAACGATGCTGGCGCGTTGCCTGCCGGGCATTTTGCCGCTGCTCTCCTACGAGGAAGCGCTGGAAACCACCTGCATTCACTCCTCTTCCGGCGAGCTTGGGCGGGAAGCCGAGCTGATGACGCAAAGACCCTTCCGCTCGCCGCACCATAACGCGTCGCTCCCCGCCATCATCGGCGGCGGGGCGAAAGCGCGTCCGGGCGAGGTATCGCTGGCGCATAACGGGGTGCTTTTTCTGGACGAACTGCCCGAATACCAGCGCCAGACGCTGGAGGCCCTGCGCCAGCCGCTGGAGGACGGGTACGTGAATATCACGCGCGTCAGCGGACAGGCGCACTACCAGAGCCGCTGCATGCTGGTGGCGGGCATGAACCCCTGCCCCTGCGGCAACCACGGCAGTAAAACCAAGCCCTGCCGTTGCAAACCCTACGAAATCCAGCGTTATCTGGCGCGCATCAGCGGCCCGCTGCTGGATCGCATCGATCTGCAAGTGGAGATGGACGCCGTGACGATCGAGGAGATCGAGCAAAGCGAGCGGCAGGAGGATTCCCGCACGGTGCAGCTGCGCGTGCTCGCGGCACGCGGGAGGCAGCTGGAACGCTACGCGAGTGAAAGCTATTTCTGCAACGCACAGCTTACGCAGGAGGGCGTGGAGAAATACTGCCGGCTGACCCCGGAGGCGGGCGCGCTTTTACACCGGGCGGCGGAGCAATTCCACATCAGCATGCGCGCCTATGGGCGCATCCGCAAGGTAGCGCGGACGCTTGCGGATCTGGCCGCGCGCGAATGGCCGGACGTACAGGACGTGGCGCAGGCCATACAACTTCGCAATCTCGACGGACAGTATTGGAGGTAGCCATGCTTTATTCAGAAGAACAGCGGCGCCTGCTGTGGCTGTCCCAGGCGGAAATATCGGCCGACCACGCGCGCAACCTGCTTGCGAAGCGCGGTTCCGCCTGCGCCCTGTGGGAAGATTTCGGACGCGGGATTCCCATTTCCGCCAACGCGGAGGCCAACCGCGTGCTGACCCGCTTCCATAGCGAGGCGGCGCTGGATACGTTATGCGAACGCATGGAGCAAAAGGGCGTAATAACGCTCTTTGCGGAAGATACCGCCTACCCGCCATTGCTGCGCTGTATTGACGATCCGTCTTATGTGTTATACGCTATGGGTGACGTTGCTGTTCTTGGGCAGCCTTCGGTGGCTATTGTGGGCACACGTTACCCCAGCGGATACGGACGCAACATGGCGCGTACCATCGCTTTCGGGCTCTGCCAGGGTGGGGTGACGGTGGTCAGCGGCATGGCCAGGGGCATCGACGGCTGCGCGCATGAGGGCGCGCTGGACGCCGGCGGCAAGACTGTCGCGGTGCTGGGCAGCGGCGTCAACGTACCTTATCCCATCGAGAACATCGGCATTTACCGCAAGATCATCGAAGGCGCGGGTGTCGTGATTAGCGAATACCCGCTGGACGCCACCGCGCAGGCCTACCATTTTCCCAACCGCAACCGTGTTATCAGCGGCCTATGCCACGCGGTGGTGTTTGTGGAAGGCAAGGTGAAAAGCGGCGGCATGATCACCGTGGGTACGGCGCTCAACCAGGGGCGCGACGTGTTCGCGGTGCCGGGCTGCGTGGGGCAGTCGGGGGCCGAAGGGCCGCACACCATCCTTAGGGAAGGCGCGCGGCTGGTGACCTCGGCCGCGGATGTGCTTACAGATCTGGGGCTTCAGCCGGAAGGCGACCTGACGTGCGAAAAGCGCATTTTACCCCCGCAAGGGGACAACCTCACCCAGCAGGCGATTCTGAAGGCGCTGATGAAGGAAGCGCTGGGTATGGACAACCTTTGTGCGAGAACGGGCTGCACGGCGGACGAATTGATGACGGAACTCAGCGTGATGGAAATCATGGGCCAGGTTCGCCGGGACAGCGGCAACGTTTTTGCCCTTGCGATTCGCGTAACCCCAACAGAGTAGGAGGACTGGAATGGCAACGATTAATAACCAGAAGCTGGTGATTGTGGAATCGCCCGCGAAAGCGAAAACCATCGAGAAATTTCTGGGCAAAGGCTATAAGGTGGAGGCGTCCCAGGGGCACGTGCGCGATCTGCCCAAATCCCAGCTTGGCGTGGATCCGGCGCATCATTTTGAGATGAAGTATATCACCATCCGCGGGCGGGGGTCAATTTTGGCGAAGATTAAAAAGGAAGCGAAAACGGCGTCCAAAGTGTATCTCGCCACCGACCCTGACCGCGAGGGGGAAGCCATCTCCTGGCATCTGGCGCAGACGCTGGATATCGACCCTACCAAGCCTTGCCGCATTGAGTTTCATGAGATCACCAAAAAGGCGGTTAAGGAAGCCATCGACAACATCCGCGCCGTGGACATGGATCGCGTGGACGCCCAGCAGGCACGCCGTGCGCTGGACAGGCTGGTGGGCTATAAGATCAGCCCGCTCTTGTGGACAAAAATCAAGAAGGGCCTCTCCGCCGGCCGCGTGCAGAGCGTGGCAACCAAGCTGGTGGTGCAGCGGGAGGAAGAGATCGATAAATTTATACCCGAGGAATTTTGGGATGTGCTGGCCGATACGACCGCGCACAACGCAAAGGGCAAGAAGATCGCCCTGCGGTGCAAACTGGTCGCGCTGGACGGGCACAAGACGGTCATCCGCAACGAGAAAGACGCCCTGAGCGCCAAAACGCGGATTCTGAACAGCGATTTCGCGGTGGCCGGCGTAAAGAGCAACGAAAAGCTGTACCGTCCGCAGCCGCCGTTTACCACCTCCAGCCTTCAGCAGGAAGCCAGCCGGAAGCTCAATTTTTCCACCGCCAAGACCATGCAGGTCGTACAGCAGCTCTACGAGGGCGTGGACGTGGGCAAGGGCACCGTGGGTCTGGTGACCTACATCCGTACCGACAGCGTCCGCGTGAGCGCCGAGGCGATAGACGCCGTGCGCAGGCAGATTACCACGAGCTACGGCGCGGAGTACTGCCCCGCACGTCCCAACGAGTATAAGGGCCGAAAGAACGCGCAGGACGCGCATGAGGCCATCCGGCCCACCGACCTTGCGCTCAAGCCGGACGCCATCAAAGCCAAGCTGACACGGGAACTGTATAACCTCTATAAGCTGATCTATACGCGCTTCGTCGCCAGC
>JAJFVI010000080.1 GCA_021371895.1 Eubacteriales bacterium
GCGCGCCATCAGCGGTGGCACCCTGCTCTACCGCTACCACAAAGGCGATAGGGTGATTGAGGAAAATATCGCCGGAATGCGCGCCGACCAGATCGCCAAACGCGGGGTATCCCTCGCCTTCGTGCCGGAAGATCGCTTGGGCATGGGGCTGGTCGCCAACATGAACATCGTGGATAACGTGATCCTGCGCAGCTATCAGGACAGCCGTGGCATGTTCATCAACCGCAAAAAATACCGTCCTGTCTGCGAAAAAATGATTCGGGATCTGGACATCGTCACCCCGGGGTTGAATACCCCCGTGCGCCGCCTGTCCGGCGGCAACGTGCAAAAAGTGCTGCTGGGCCGCGAAATCCTCAGCCGCCCGCAAGTGCTGATATGCGCCTATCCCGTACGCGGGCTGGACATCGTAAGCAGCTACCGCATTTACGCGCTTCTCAACGCCGAAAAGGAAAAGGGCAACGCCGTGATCTTCATCGGCGAGGATCTGGACGTGCTCATGGATCTGTCCGACCGCATGATGGTACTGTGCGGCGGGCAGGTAAGCGGAATGGTGGATCCACGTACGTGCACCAAGGAGGAGATCGGCCTGATGATGACGCGGGTAGGCCTGCAGAAGGCGGGTGAACCGGCATGAAGCACGGCCACGAACCGTTCGTGCGCGTCGTGAAGCGCACGAACATCTCCAAACAGAAGGTGATCCTCTACCGCGTGGCCGCGCTGCTGGGGGCGCTGCTGGCAGGTGCGCTGCTGGTAGCGATGCTTGGCTACAACCCCGTGCAAATGTATTCTGATATGGTTTCCGGCGCACTGGGTAAGACCCTGATCGCCGTCAACAAGAAGGGCATCGTGGAGTTTAGCACCTCCTCACAGGCGACGCTGAAGATCGTAACACTATTGTTAGTCACTTCGCTGGGACTGACTATGGCGTTTAAAATGCGCTTTTGGAATATCGGCGGCGAAGGGCAAATCCTCGTAGGAGCCATCAGCTGTTCCTACATCGCGGTGCATTACGGCAACACTTGGCCGCACTGGCTGCTGCTGGTCGTCATGTTCATCGCAGCCTGCATCGGCGGCGGCCTCTACGGCTTGCTGCCAGCCATTTTCAAGGCGAAATGGGGCACCAACGAAACGCTGTTCACCCTGATGCTCAACTACATCGCCATCAACTTTATCACCTACCTGCAATACCTGCCCGCTTGGCAAATGGACGGCACCTCGTTCCCCAAGATCCGCAATTTCTCGGACGCGACGCGCATCCCGGAAGTGCTGGGCGTTCACGCGGGCTGGATGATCGCGCTGGTGCTGGCGGTGCTGGTGTATTTTTACTTCGCTAAAACCAAGCAGGGCTATGAAATTACAGTCGTGGGCGAGTCCGCCAACACCGCCAAATACGCCGGCATGAGCGTAACCCGCATCATCCTGCGCACAATGTTCGTATCCGGCGCCATCTGCGGCTTCGCGGGTTTCCTGCAGGTTTCCGGCGCAAGCGGCACGCTGTCCACCGACACGGCCAACGGCGCTGGCTTCACGGCCATCACGGTGGCGTGGCTCTCCGGCATGAACCCGCTATTGATGGTGCTCTATTCCTGCTTTATCGCCATATTACAGCGCGGTTCTAACCGCATACAGACCACCATGGGCATCCCGAAATCCGCGGCGGATATGCTGATCGGCATCATCCTGTTCTTCATGCTGGGCGTGGAGTTCTTCATCAACTACCAGCTGATATTCCGCGCACGGCACGCGAAAGAGGAGGCGGCGGCAGTATGAACGGCAGCTTAAGCAATATCCTCAACTTTATCAACATGGCCGTGTTGGCCAGCGCGCCGCTGCTATTGGCGACCCTGGGCGAAATCTTGACCGAAAAAAGCGGTAACCTGAATCTGGGCGTCGAGGGTATGATGTTCATGGGTGCGATTTCCAGCCTCGGCGCAGCCTACGGCTACGAACAGGCTGTCATGGCCGCCGGAGGCACCCCTTCCGCCCTGGTCGCCACCATCATCGCGGCGCTGGCCGCTGCCGCAGCGGGCGGGTTTGGCGCACTGATCTACGCCTTTCTGGTAATCACGCTGCGCGCCAACCAGAACGTGACTGGCCTTACGCTGACCATCTTCGGCACGGGCTTCGCGAACTTCTTCGGCGAGCTGATCGGCAAGCAGGCGGGCGGTTTCGTGCAGGTTTCCGCGCCGACCAAGGCAATGTTTTCCAATATAGATTTCGGCAGCCTGTCCAGGATACCGGTGTTAGGGTCCCTGCTGTTCAGCTACAACTGGATGGTCTATTTCGGCCTGCTGGTCATGGCCGTTATGGCCTGGTTTCTCAGCAAAAGCCGCCGGGGCCTCAATCTGCGGGCGGTGGGCGAGAATCCCGCCACGGCGGACGCGGCCGGTGTGAACGTAACGCTGTACAAGTACACGGCTACCGTCGTGGGCGGCGCACTGTGCGGGCTGGGTGGCATGTTCATCTCCATGTCCTCCACCGCGTGCGCGGGCGTCTGGGTACACGATTGCGTAAACGGCTACGGCTGGCTGGCGGTGGCGCTGGTCATCTTCGCCATGTGGAGTCCCGCGCGCGCATGGCTGTGCGGGTTGGTGTTCGGCGGCCTGCTGGTGGTGCGCAACTATTTCCCCATCCCCGGCCTGCCCATGCAAATCTACTCCATGTTCCCCTACATCGCCACCATTCTGGTGCTGGTGTTCGCCAGTGTCCGGCAAGTGAAAGAGCATGCGCAGCCAGCCAGCTGCGGGCTCAACTATTTCAGGGAAGAAAGATAACAGGGGAAGAAAGAAAAGAAGGCTATTCTTTGTTGCGTGGGCTTTACGTCGCCCCTGGGCCCCTGAAAGGGATTCCTTCCGTTGGAAGTGGTTCCTTTCACTTTCCTGATGTAATGAAAAAAGAATAGAACCTCTGCCGAAGCGGGGCAGGGATATGCCCTGAGGGGCGCGCCAAAGGGCTTTCCGCTCGCCCTTTGGAAACCTTCGGACGCTTGATTCGTTAGGGGGCGCAATGCTCCCTTTGGAAGTACAGGATAGTCGTCCGGACATACCGTGTGTCCACACGCCCTTCACGGCGTACGTACACGCGGTACGCCCAACCGACAAGCCTGTCCTCCTGTCAGGGAGTATTGCGCCCCTTAAGCAACAATCTGCAAGCGGAATAAAAACGCCTGTCGAAATAAGTTGGAATGAAATCAACAATCTGCAAATGGAATAAAACGTCTGTCGAAATTGGTTGCAATAAGATCATCAATCTGCAAGCGGATCAAAAACGCCTGTCGAAACAGGCTATATAAAAATATATGGATCTATCATATAAACAACGCCTAGCTATACAAATAGTATAAGGCTAGTCAACATAGGCGGTTTGCACCTTGTCGCCATAGAACAAGTAAGCAGGAAGCGCAAAGGGGCGAACCGATGGAGGACAGGCTTGTCGGTCGGGGCTGCCAAAGGCAGAACCGGACGACTATCCTGTACTTCAAGGTCGCCTCATTGCGCATAACCCGCCGTGCAATAAGGCGATACCGAAGGGCGCAGGGGCGAGCGGAAAGCCCCTGCTCACGCCCCACAGGGCGCATCCCCTGGGGATTCCAAAGGACGTCATAGTCCTTCGGCTTTATTTTGTCTTGCGCCTTTTCAGCGGCAGCAGCATCTGAATATCTTGCAACACAGCCTCACCTGTAAGCGAGAACCATACCCATTTCCCATCGTGGAAGGTGGTGGCCGCGTCGTAGGCCGCCTGTCCTTCCGGGGAAAGCGAAACGGCTTCCGCCTTCTCTCGCTCCCCGGCGCCAAAGATGATCATGCAGGCGGCTTCACCTGGTTTGTATAAAAGTGTGCAAAGCGTCTTGCCTCCGCGGCGGTAACGGCATTGGTAGGTAATATCCTTCCAGCCTTTGTCCCATATCGTTTCCAACTCATAATGTTCGTTCAGAAACACCCGTACCTTTTGGGCTTCAGTATAAAACGCATCGCCGATGAGCGTGCGCAGCTCATTTTCGTCAGGGATTCTGTTTAACATGGCAAACCTCCAAAAACAGATAAAAGTCGTTATAGTAACAGCGCCAATTCGCGCGGCAGCACGCTTTCACGCTCGATCACGCCATAACGCAGCGTGCGCACCCTGACAAAACAGCTGTGCAAAGCGAAACGGTTGGGCAGCGCCATATGCTCGTGGCCGTATAGAAAATCGCCCGTTACTGGACAGCCAAGGGCTTGCAGATGAACACGGATCTGATGCGTGCGCCCCGTATCCAGCTTGAGGCGCAGCAGGCTTCGCCCCGCGCCGGTGCGTACCAATTGATAAAATGTGCGGGCCGGCTTACCCAGCGGGTTTACCACGCGCCGGATAGTCGCGCCTTCCGCCTTGGCGATCGGCCATTCCATGATGCCTTCGCATGCGGGGGGTTCCCCATCGCAAACCGCCAGATATTCCCGTATAAAATCGTCGGTATGCAATTGTGCTTGTAAATACTGCTGTGCATGGGAATGCTTGGCCACCACCATCAGCCCGCTGGTTCCCTTATCCAGCCGGTTCACCGGTTGGTATAGGAAGCCCGTCGGACATCCGAAGTATGAATATACGGCGTTTTCAAGCGTTTCCGTGTCCCGTTTCCGGGAAGAAATCGAGGGAAGCGGTGCGGGTTTATCAATCACCAGCAGATCTTCGTCCTCGTAAGCGACATTCAAAGCGAGCGACGACGGCGTGCAGGGAGCGCCTTCCCGCTGCGGCAGACAAATAACCAGCATTTGCCCCGATTGGGCGCGTTTGTCCGCATGTACGCATTGCCCGTCCAGCATCATCAGCCCGTTAAATTTCGCGCGTTTAAATTGTCCGTAAGACATATGCAGCCGTTCCAGCGCCAGACGACGGATGGGCAAACCGTCGTCGCCAGGCGATACGATCAGGCTCATTTCCTGCATGGTGCGCCTCCGAAACCGTTTTTTACAGTATAGCATTTTCCTAGACAGTGTGGACACGAGATAGAAATTGTGAGATAATAATCACATCAATAATGAATGGAGATGTGATTATGTCCATTGCGCTGCACAGACATGACAT
>JAJFVI010000114.1 GCA_021371895.1 Eubacteriales bacterium
ACAGCGGCGACATCTACCTGCCCTATGTGGACAATAACGTGATTCCCTATCTGGTTACCCTGAACATCGAAGACGTAACGTATGCCATTCCGTTTATGCACCTGCAGCCCCGGTTTGTCAACAACAGCGGCTGCACCTTCGGTGTCCGGCTGGGGGAATTGAACCCCGCGCTGACCGGCAGTTGGGTCATGGGCACCATGCTCAATCTGGCTGCGCTGCGCGCCCAGGGCACCGCGACCGTCCCCGTATGCGCCAGTAACCTGTATATCGTCGGGCAGGCGGCGCTTGCCGTAAGCGACGATCAGTTGACCGTTACCCTATCCTTCGATTCGGGCACCGACGTGGCGCTGCTTTCCAGCGCCGTTTACCTGATCGGGGACGTTTCCGCCCTGGCCTCCGCCGATCCTTCCCGTATCGGCCAGCCCGCCTACAGCCTGGGACAGGCGATCCCCATCGGCGGGCTCGACACGGCGCTGTTATACGTACCCGTCACGCTCAGCTACGATTCCACGGCCCTGGATGAGTTTACCTATGACGCGGGCAGTGCGGAGCTTGCCGCACAAAGGGCGCTTTGGGTCCAAAACCTGCAGGCGCACGCCAACCCCTGATCCATCGTCCCTTATAGTAAACGAACCTAAAGCCCCCGTTCTTGCAAACGGGGGCTTTGTGCGTTGACAAACCTCTTTGCTTGCCAAGGTTCTGTTTGCTTAAAAGGCTCTGGATGCCAGGAAACAAGCCCGATCAGGGCGGGAATGTACACGGACGAACGTGACCGCCCTGTCACGGTAAAGGGCTCAACGCAGACAGTAGTTTTTCAGTAATCAGACCTCAGAGGTCTTTGCGGCGGTACAGATAGACATATTCGTACCAAAATCCGTCCGGTGTTTTCTCCGTGGCGACCAACTCGTAATGATCGGTGATCGTATCGGGCTGTTTGCCGCGCGTCACCACGTAGTCCGTAACGCCCTGCGTTACGTAGCGCGTCTGTTCGTCCAACATTTCCTGCAAGTGCATGTTGGTCTGGTGGAAATATTTCACGCTGGGCGTAATGTGGCACGCCGTATAGAAACCGGCGTCCATGAAGCCATAGTTCAGCAGCGTCGCGTCGGGCGTTTGGTTCACGATGGCCGCGAAACGGTACTGCATGGTTTGGTCGCGGGGTTTCAGCAGATCGGGCGTGTTGGGGCTGACCGCAAGGGCGAACCCACCTGCGCAGATTGTGAGCACGCAGGCAAGTGTGGCAATTCCCCGTGGTTTGACACGTGAAAGCAGGCGTTCCGCAAACCCGATCAGCGGCAGCGCGCCCAGCGGCGCGAACGCGGCGAGGATGAAGCCATAATAGAGGTAGCTTTTCCCCCCGATAAACACCCCCAGCGCCAGCAAGCCAAGCATCGCCCACAGGAACACTTTCTCCGCTACAGATACTCCCGGGACTTCGCCAATCGTTTCACCATTGCTTCCAAGATTACCTTTACGAAGCGTAAGCCAACCCAGCCCAACCGTCATCGGCACGGCGTACACCCAGTTGGCCGTATACCAATCCCAACCCGCGCGCAGCATCGCCTTGCCGCGGGCCACGAGCGTGAGCACCGCGTCGTCCTGATAGAGAAAGAGATTGTCGTATAAATAGGTCTTCAGCCATGGCCCGATCGCCCCGTTGAGCCCGAAATAGAGCAGCCCCGGCACTGTGGCCAGCGCGACCCCGCCGACGAACCAGCCCAGCGCGGTAAAGGCCGCCTTAGGCTCCCGCCGGGCAAAGTGAAACAGCATGACAAAGGCAAGCCACGCCGCGTAAAACCCGAGCATGGTAAACTTGACCCACAGCACACATCCAGCCAGAAAACCGTGCAGCAGCAGCGTCCCCACATTCATCCGCCGGGGCGCGTCCGTATGGAGCCATTTGAGCGCACCGTACAGCGACCACGCAAGCATCGGCAGACATAATTCCTCAGCGCTGTCCCCCTGCTGGAAGCTCACCGATGCGTATACCAGCGCCGCAATCACCGGCATCCATATCAATGCCGAATGCTTCGCCCCGTATAATGTCAGAATGCCGTATGCCGCCCGCAGGAAAAGCCCGGCGCAGAGAATCTCCAAAAAGAACACGCCCAGAAAGCTGCGATCTTCGATCAGGCAGCAGAGTGCGTGCAGCGCGTATAAAAGCGGCCCCTTGTGCTCGTACAGGTCGCGGTACATCACCCGCCCGGCAAGCATCCCCTTGCCGCAGGAGAGGTAGGCGTTTGCGTCCGACCAATCGTTGATGGGAAAAAGGAAGGACGATTTGGAGCAGACCGTGAGGCAGACCGCCGCCGTAAAAAAGCAGTACAGCCAAACCTTCCAATTCCGTTGCCGTATCGACATGGGCGCTCCCCTTTCGGTCGTATTACGCGGTAAAGCGCACGCGAAGCCGACACTGCGCGTCGCCGCGAAGCACGCTTTCCAAAATTTCCACATGCGGCGTACGCTCCGGAAACAGCATACGCATCAGGTATAGCTGATTTCCGCGCGAACATTCGCAAAGCAGGGCGTCCTGCACACCGCATTGCGTATGCAACGGACACAGGCAGCGCGGATAGATGAAATCGTACGTTTCTCCGGGTTGGATCACGTTTACGCTGATCCCTTCGATTTCCGCATCTACAGCTGTAAAGAAGTCGTTCGGCTCCGCAGCCTTGGCAAGCATCCCCTGGAAAATCGGCAGCAGTTCCGGTTGGGCGCACGCCTTGCCGCATTCTGCAAACACCGTCGCGCGTTCAGCTTCCCCCAGTTTCGCCATGCCGCGCAGCCAGCCTGCCTGCCAGTTTGGATAAAAAGGATCCATATGATAAGGCACTCCTTAAATGATTCGAAAACCGTTACGCATAGCATAACACAAGCGGCCCATCGGAGCAATATGGCGCACGTTTTCCGCCCGTAATGACGGAGCGGAAGCCATAAGCGCGTTTTCGCTTGACAAGCCCCTTTCCCCCGGCTATAATGCAGCTAACGCAAGGATGGGAAAGAGTACCCGGCGCGCACGCCCGCAGAGAGCCTTCGTTTGGTGCAAGAAGGCGGCGGTACGCCGGCGAATACCTCCCGGAGCGCGGCCCCGAAAGACATTTGTCCAGTAGGCGGTCGCCGGCGCGCCGGTTACAGCGCGGGAGAACCCTCGGGTTCTTGGCAAGGGTTCGGCCGCGAGGCTGAGCCGAATGGAAGTGGCACCGCGGTTCATCGCCTTCCTCCTTTTTAGGAGGCGGGCGATTTTTCTATTTCTGCAACAGGCGAAGGAGGGTTCCCCTATGCTCCCCAGCGGCGTAACGTACGCGGAACGGTTTAACGGCATCAGCGGCAGCGCCATCCGCGCGATCTTCAAGGTGTTAACCAAGCCCGGCATCATCAGTTTTGCGGGCGGCAACCCCAGCAACGATGCGCTTCCCAACGAGGTCTGCGCGGAGTTGTCCCGGGAGGCGCTGCTGAGCGACGGCAAGCGCATCCTGCAATACGGCGCGACCGAAGGTTATCCGCCCTTTCTGGAAAGCCTGCTGGCCTACCTGCGGCAGAATTACCGTTTCCCCGTGGAAAAAGAGAACGTGCTTCCGTTATCCGGCAGCACGCAGGGTATTGATCTGCTATGCAAGGCGTTTACCAATCCGGGCGATACCGTGCTGGTGGAAAGCCCTACCTTCCTTGGAAACATGCAGACGCTGCGCATTTATCAGCAGCATCTGGTACCCGTGGAAAGCGACGAGCAGGGCGTGCTTCTGGGCGCATTGGAAAACACCGTAAAGCAAACGCATCCCAAGCTGCTCTACATCATTCCCACCTTCCAGAATCCCACCGGCCGCACGCTGGCTTCCGAACGCCGCGAACCCATCGCCCGCATGGCGGAAAAGTACGGTTTCCTCGCTGTGGAGGACGACCCCTATCGCGATCTGCGATATGCGGGCGCATTCCTGCCCCCCATCAAGGAATACGACCATAGCGACCATGTGGTGTACATGGGCAGCTTTTCCAAGATCATCAGCCCCGGAATGCGCTTAGGGTACATGGTCGCCAATGCGGATATCATCGCCAAGTGCGCCATCGGCAAACAGAGCAGCGACCTGCACACCTCCAACCTCACCCAGGCCATGGTGGATTTGTACCTGCGCAGGGGACTTTTAGCGCCGCATATCGCGGAGATTCTGCCCGGTTACCGCGACAAGCTCAACGCCATGCTTTCGGAGCTTGAAACCTTCCCGGAAGGTACGCGATATACCCGGCCCGAAGGCGGTTTATTTATCTTTGTCGCAATGCCCGAGGGCTTCAACGCCGGCGACGTGTTCAAGGATGCCGTGGAGCGCGGCGTTGCCTACGTGCCCGGCACCAGCTTCTACCCGGAAGGCGGGCATGAAAACACGCTCCGCCTGAATTTCTCCAACAGCACCCTTGCGCAGATTCACACCGGCATGGGCATCCTGCGCGAGCTGTTTACTTCCAAGCTATCATAAGGAGCGACCGTTATGCATATTCTGGATCAATTGAAAGAGCGCGGCTTTATCGCGCAGGTGACCTTTGAGGACGATCTGTACAAAGCCATGGACAAGGAACCCATGACCTTTTACCTGGGGGTCGACCCCACCGCCGACAGCCTGCATGTGGGGCACTTCATCCCCGTTCTGATGTCCGCGCATCTCCAGCACGCCGGGCACAGGCCCATTATCCTCTGCGGCGGCGGCACCGCCATGGTGGGCGACCCCAGCGGCAAAACAGAACTGCGGCAAATGATGACCAAGGAGACTATCGCGCAGAATGCGGCCGCCATTCAGGGGCAGTTGAGCCACTTTCTCGATTTCGGCGAGGGCAAGGCCGTGATGGTCAATAACGCCGATTGGCTTATGAAGCTTAACTACGTCGATTTCCTCCGGGACATCGGCTCCCTGTTCAGCGTCAACCGGATGCTGACCGCCGAATGCTACAAGAAGCGGCTGGAAGTCGGGCTGACGTTTCTGGAGTTTAATTACATGCTCATGCAGAGCTACGATTTCCTCCAGCTTTTCAAAACCCACGGCTGCCGCCTGCAGATCGGCGGGGACGACCAGTGGAGCAACATTCTGGCCGGGGCCGACCTGATCCGCCGCAAGGAGCACGAGGACGCCTTTGCCCTGACCTGCAAGCTCATTATGACTGCGGACGGCAAAAAGATGGGCAAAACCGAAAAGGGCGCGCTGTGGCTGGACCCCGCGCGTACCAGCCCCTACGACTTTTACCAGTACTGGCGCAATGTGCAGGACGCGGACGTGGAACGTTTCCTGGGACTGCTCACCTTCCTGCCCATGGCGGAGGTTCGCAGGCTGGGCGCGCTCAAGGACAGCGCCGTTAACGAAGCCAAGCGCGTGCTGGCCTTTGAGATCACCAAAATGATCCACGGCGAGGAAGAGGCAAAAGGGGCGCAGGACGCGGCACAAGCGCTTTTCGCCGGCGGGAACGACATGGAAAGTGTACCGACCTTCGAAGTCACCGCGCAGGCGCTCGCCGAGGACAGCCGCCTCACCACCCTGCTTGCGCTGTGCGGCCTGTGCGCTAGCCGCGGGGAAGCCCGCAAAATGGTGCAATCCGGCGCGGTGCTCATCGGCGAAACGAAGATCACCGACATCGAATATCATGTGGAGCCGGAGCAGATCGGCGCGGATGGGTTACTGCTGCGCAAAGGGAAAAAGAATTACTGCCGCCTGATGCTCGCCGGGCGCTGACGCACCCCTGTTGTCCTTCCTTCAAACGCGCTTCATGTCCGGGGCGCGTTTGTTTTCTGATGCCTCTTGACATCATTCCCTTGCCGGGGTACGATCATGGCATAATGCAGGCAAGGAGCGATGCCTAATGGTAATCGATCACGTCGCCCTTTATGTCCATAAGTTGGAAGAAACCCGCGATTTCTTTGCCCGTTATTTTCAGGCGATAGCGGGAAGCGAGTACCATAACCCGAAAACCGGTCTGCGCACGTACTTTCTCACCTTTTCACCGGGCGCGCGGCTGGAGATTATGACACGTGACCCGCTGCCGGACGGGAATCCCGCGCAAACTACGACAGGGCTGCACCATCTGGCGTTCAGCCTGGGCAGCCGCGAGGCTGTGGACACGCTGACCACGCAACTCGCCGCGGATGGCTATCCGGTGCTCAGCGGTCCGCGCGTAACGGGCGACGGCTATTACGAAAGCTGTGTACAGGGGCCGGACGGCTGCCGGTTGGAACTGACCGCGTAAGCCACGCCCACGCCATCGGGAAAGGAGACTACGCCATGCACCCCTCCTCCGCCGTGAATGCCTCTCCTGTCATCAATACATCCTCCGCCGAGCGACCCCGATACGCCTACCTTGATTTTCTGCGCATTCTGGCGGCGTTTCTGGTGATCGTCAACCACACCAACAGTCTGGTGTTCAAAAATCTTATCCCGGCCGATACGACGTGGTGGTTCTCCATCGCCTGGTATTATGGTAGCAAGATCGCCGTGCCGCTTTTCGTGATGGTTTCCGGCGCGTGCCTGCTGCCCAAACAGGATTCCTACCGCAAGGCGCTGGGTCGCTTCGCGCGGGTGTTGGCCGTGTTGGTGCTGTTTTCCTACCTCTATTATCTTGTCAACCTGTGGCAGGCGGGCTGGGCGTGGAGAGCCGCGCTGAATATACCCGCGTTTCTCGGTTCCATCTGGGCACAGCGGATTACGGATTCCTTCTGGTATCTGTATTTTTATCTGGGGCTGATGGTGATGCTCCCGTTTTTACAGCGGATGGCGACCACCATGCGGAAACGGGATCTGGAAGCGTTCATGGCCGTGTCCTTTGCGGCGTTTTCCTTCTGGCCGCTGCTGACGCACTACGTCCCCGCGCTTGCCTTGCCGCAGTATTTTGATTTGCCGCTTTTC
>JAJFVI010000134.1 GCA_021371895.1 Eubacteriales bacterium
CCTGCGCTGGCGGATATAATCCGCAAGCGACATGTCCGTCATCAGGTAGAACAGCCGCTGCAGGTAGAAGTTTGAGTATGCGCTGATGCGTGCGACCGTATCCACGGACAGATCTTCGTCCGTCAGGTGATCCTCCACATAGCGCAGCGCCCGGTTGAGGCTCTGGATCCACTCCATGTTTCCCACGCCTTTCCTTGTCAGCATAGCGTATCGGGACGAGTAAAACCTGTTAAAACTTGCACTATTTTGTCCTGTTTTGCCCTGCGCAGGCAAAAAAACGGGCGCGGGGTACGCGGCCTGTGATGCCGCGTCCGCCCGCGCCGTGATGTCGGTTTACCGGATGCTGAAAACGTAGCTGGTTTTGGTATAGTAGACTTCCTGCGGCCGCAGGACGAAGCTGGGGAAATGCGGATGGTGGATGGCGTCGGGATAGCGTTGTGTCTCCAGGCACACGCCGCTGTGGGCGTGGTACTGCACGCCGCCTTTACCTTTTTGGTTCAGCCCCTGCCCGGTGTATACCTGCACGCCGGGCATATCGGTCATCACCGTCATCTCCCGCCCGGTTTTAGGGGAGTAGAGCACCGCGATGCGCTTGTTCTGGCGATCCCAGCCCGCGCAATAATTGCAATCCACGCCGCCCGCGGCCTTCATGGCCGGGTCGCTGGCGGTGTGGGTGAGCACGTCCCCCAGCCGCGTGGGTTTGGTAAAGCCATATACCACGTCCGAAAGAGGGATCATCTTCCCGGTGGGGATCAGCCCTTCGCCCACTTCGCTTGCGTAATCGGCGAAAACCTGCAGTTCCATTTCTCTGATGTCAGGGGCGTCGTGCCCGTCCAGATTGAAATAGGCGTGGTTGGTGAGGTTGATAATGGTGGTCTTGTCCGTGGTGGCCCGGTACTCGATGCCCAAGGCGCTGTTATTGTCGAAGGTGTAGCGCACCTCCACCTCCAGCTTCCCCGGGTAGCCATGATCCCCATCCGGGCTGACAAGCGCCAATACGAGCGTATCGACGTTCTCCCCCTCCAGCGGCAGGGCCTTCCACAGGCGTACATGGTAGCCGTCAAAGCCGCCGTGCAAGGAGTTGACGCCGCTGTTTTGATCCAACAGGTACGTTTTACCTTCCAGTTCGAACGCCGCGCCCGCGATGCGGTTGCCCACGCGGCCGATGAGCGCGCCCATACTGCCGCTGTTAGCGGTGTAGGCCATGGCGTCGTCGAAGCCGAGGTTCACGTCGCCGGGCGCGCCGTCGCGGTCGGGAACGACGATACGGGTGATGACTCCGCCGTAATCGAGGATAGAGACATACGCGCCGCTTGCGTTGGTCAGCGTGTATTCCGTAACGGGAAGACCGTGTTGTTCCGTGCCGTAGGCTTTGGTGGAGATGCTCATGGCAAACCGCCCTCCTTACTGTAAATGATCGTATCGGAGTATAAAAAGAACCGGCGGCTTTCACCGCGTTCGCGGGCGCGGCGCGAACCACACCAGATAACCCGCGAAGGCAACGGAAGTTGGTCGCCTGAAACGCTACGCACAGTATAGCGCAACCCTCCCCGGGGGTCAAGCCGGATTTCGGCGCCCAGACGGGCGGCGCGCTTGTGCGGCTGTGTGCGGTTGTGGTATACTGGGCCGTTGACAAAAACTACTTTTTCATGGCGATACAACAAGGAAGAGGGAATACGGGAGATGCCTCATACCTTCCGACGGCGCGCGAAAACCGCCGCAGTTATGGACGTGCGATCGATGTGCGGTCGTTTGACGAACGTGTCGCTTTCCGACGTTCGCCGTCTGTGCCTGCCTCCCACGCCTGACCCTTTCAGGGCTTTCCACC
>JAJFVI010000145.1 GCA_021371895.1 Eubacteriales bacterium
TATCAAGTTTTGATTTGGAAAATCGCATAGGCATATTATCATTCATGAAATCTCAACTTTTAAAGATTTTTTCCAATTGTCAGAATGGCAAAGTACTGATTATGACTCATGATCTACAAACCTTCTACGATCTGGAAAAAATGATGAAAGAGATAACGAACGCAGTAATACTAATATTTGGTAAAAATTCATGCAATTATTGCTTACGAGAATTATCCCAGCAAGCGTTGGTTATATTCAAAGAGGAAAAGCGGAATGAGTATTCTACTCTATTATCGACAGTATATAGCTTTGCATCTGGTGCTTCAAAAGAATATGATATTGCAATTGGCAATATCATGCGCAGAGCACTAGAAGCATTCTCAACTTTCGAGTATAGAAGAGGAATGGACGAAATTTCGTGCGATGAGACAATATTATCATCTATGGGTAACCAGATATATCATGACTATTTTCAAAATTTAATGTACAGATTGATTCTCAATGGAGAAAGTCATATGTATGAAAGAATCAAGTCGCTTTCTGACCCGTCCTTTGCTTCATATATGACATATGAAGCAAAACAAAAAACAGCAAAAGATATACTCTGTTTGATATACTTATTAAATAGAGCACATATTGAAGCACATTTATCATCTATTCCAGAAGCAATGATTTACATTGAAAAGTGGTGTGATGATATTATTGAAAGAAATAAAATCTGAATCATTCGATGATTACTAACCTTTGGATGTAATACTTTTCATCAATTTCCCCCCCTCCCCCGAAAGGAGTCACCCATGCCAGCCCAGCCCATCGTCGCCCTGATGTACGATTTCGATAAAACGCTCTCGCCCCGGGATATGCAGGAATACGCCTTTATTCCGTGCGTCGGCATGGACGTGGACGCGTTTTGGCAGGAGTGCCTGCAAACGATGCTGCAACACAACATGGATCAAATACTGGCCTACATGTACGTGATGCTGCAAAAGGCCGGGGGGCAAATACTCCTGAACCGCAACGAGTTCCGCAAGCTGGGCCGCAGCGTGGCGCTGTTCCCCGGCGTTGCCACCTGGTTTGGGCGCGTCAACCGCTACGCGGCAAAATTGGGGCTGACGGTGGAACACTATATTATCTCTTCCGGGCTCAAGGAAATCATCGAGGGTACGAAGATCGCCCCAGAGTTTAAAGCCATCTATGCCGCGGAATTTCTGTACGACGGGCGCGGCGTGCCCGTGTGGCCCGCCATGGCCGTCAATTACACCAGCAAGACGCAATTCCTCTTTCGCATCAATAAGGGCATCCTCGGCGTTACGGAAAACAAGGAACTGAACGAGTTCACGCCGGAAAACAAGCGCCGTATCCCCTTTTCCAACATGGTCTACATCGGCGACGGCCTCACGGACGTCCCCTGCATGAAGCTGACGAAGGTCAACGGCGGCCACTCCATCGCCGTGTATCAGGGCGAAAAGGATGAAACGGTCGGCAAGATGCTGCTGCAAGGACGCGTGGATTACGTTTCGCAGGCGGATTATACCGCCGGCGGCCCCATGGAAACCATCGTCCGGCTGATACTGGATCATATCGCTCCCGAAACGAAACTGAGCGCGATCCACACGGAGCAGATCGACAACGCCCAAAAACGGGCGCTGGATGAGGGGCGCTGAACTGGGCGCAGACATCCATCCGGCATAGCGCGTTCCCTCCGCGGCACGGCGGGACGCGCTTTTTTGCGGCGGGTTCGCTTTCCTGCGCTTCCCGCTTGTCAGCAGCCGCGCTTTTCGCTATAATAGACCTTAGCCTCCGCACAGCCATCCGCACGGACTCGAATCAAAACCGAGCCCACGCGTGTACAGGCGGGAGCTTATGAAGGAGTGGCTATGCAGCAAAGGGTAAAACCCAAACCCAATCGCTGGCCGTCCGTGCTGATCCTGCTGGGGATTCTGGCGGGGATCACGGCCGTGGTGGTGCTGATCGTAACGCTGGCCGGGCAGCGGTCCGTGACCAAAGTCACGGCGTACCGCCTGCCCTGCGAGTATAACGACAGCATCAAGCCCTTCGGTTCCAACGTATTGTATTACGATGGCGTGAGCATCCATTGCATGAGCAATACCGGCGCTGTGCGATGGTCGTTCCAGCTGGGCGCGAGCGCAGGCTTCGATTGTACCGACGACGTGGTAGCCGCCTGGGCCGGCAATACCATCTACATCATCGATCAAAACGGCAACTCCACCTATAACGACAATCTGGGCGATCCCATCCAGTTCGCGCGTGCCGGTAAGCAGTACGTCGCGGCGGTCATTGGCGCTGCCACCTCCCCGCGCCTGCTGGTGAAGGATCATCTGGGCGCGCATATGGACGAGGAGGCGGATGCCTACGACGGCCTCATGATTCTGGACGTCGGCTTTTATGGCAAAAACGGCGAGTATATGTGGACGCTCGCGCTGGACGTGTACGGCACCGCCGCCAACACGATCCTCAACACCTTTGAGGTCGGCAAGATGAACACCGGCGAGGTATCGCTGAGCAACGCCATCACATACGCGGTGCTTTATGAAAACAGCGTCCTGCGCGTCATTAACACGCGAAAGATGCTCAGCTTCAACTATCGCGGCACCGAGAATACCGCCGCAAGCGTTCTGGTGTATGGCTGGCGGCTCATCGGCAGCGAGGTTCCCGAAAAGGGCAACGCGCTGATGCTTTTTGCCCCCACCGCGCAGACAGACAGCGATTTTGATATCCGCGAGCTGCGCCTGATCAGCGGGGATACGGACAGGCGTTACAGCCTGCCCAATACCTGCCTTGGCGCAACTGTATGGCATAAAAACGTGTACGCCGTCAGCGCCGATACCCTGTACCGCGCCGCACCGGCCGACAATCGCTTTGCCTCTTATTCCCTGCCGCTGAGCAAACCTGCCGATCGCTTTATCGGCGTGCTGAGCGACGGGCACGTGCTCGTGGCGTGCGGCAGCGAGGTCTATGTGTGTACTCTGCCCCAGGCGGCGGGCTGGTAACGCGCCGACGGTTACGCAAGCCCGATCTTCCCGGAAAGGAGCCTTTCCCGTGAATGTGATCGACTACGGCATCATCCTGCTGATCGCGCTGTGCGTGCTTTTCGGCTGCTATCGGGGGTTTATCCAATCCCTGTTCAACCTGGGCGGGAGCCTGCTCTCCTTCGCAGGCGCGTTTTGGCTGTTTCCCACATTGGCCGACGCGGTAAGCAACAACACGGAGGTCGTTCGCCTCATCAGCAGCTATACGGATTCCAGCAGCATCCTGGGTGATCTGGATTTAAGCAGCCGCGCCGTGGACGCGTTAAGTTCCAGCAACATCACGGCCATCGTCGCCAAGGCCAACCTGCCCGATCCCATGGGCAGGCTGCTGCAGGCCAACCTGACCGAAAAAGTCTTTAGCCCCCTGGGCGATTTGGCCACCACTGTGGGCGATTACGTCAACCAGACCATCCTGTCGGTCAGCATCAACGTGCTATGCTTCATCGCCTGTTTTCTGGTCTGCTTTATCATCCTTACCATCCTCATCAACCTCTTGAAATCCGTTTTCCACTTCCCGGTGCTCAAGCAGCTGGATTGGCTTGCCGGCGGAGCGTTCGGGCTCGTCCTCGGCTGCGTGCTCTGCTTCATCCTTTTTACGGCGATGCCGCTCATCCAAAGCGTGGTTCCGATTCCCCAGTTGAAGGAACTGGT
Source organism: Eubacteriales bacterium (assembly GCA_021371895.1). Taxonomy (GTDB): domain Bacteria; phylum Bacillota; class Clostridia; order Christensenellales; family Aristaeellaceae; genus CAXXOK01. The sequence goes on from JAJFVI010000145.1 coordinate 3,684, forward strand.
GTCGCAAAGCACGCTGGCAAAAGTCTTTGAAAACGGCAATCTCATCGTCTCCATCATGAACCGACAACTGTAGTGGGAGGTACGGGAATGCTCATTTGCGATACGCACGCCGATACCCTTTTCGCCTTGCAGGACGAGGCTCGCGACCCCGACAAATCCTTCGATATCACCGCCGAACGCCTGACCGCCGGTGGGGAAAACGACGTGCGCGTACAGGCGTTCGCACTGTGGACAGGCCCGGAGGGCTTGCGGGGGAAAGACGTCGGGCTGATCGACCGCGAAATGCAGGTGCTGGAACGGCTGCAAAAACAGGGCTACCGACAGGTGCGCACGCTGGAAGAGGCGCAGGCGGGCCAACCGAACATCCTGTTGACCATCGAAGGCGGCGAAGCGTTTGAGAGTTGCCCGCAGACCGTGGACGCGTTCGCGCTGTGGGGCGTCCGCCTCGCGGCAATCGTATGGAACAATGAAAACTCTTTCGCCTACCCCGCCATGGGAAAGAACGACCACGGGCTTACAACGCTTGGCCGGCGGCTGGTGGCACGCATGAACAAACGGCACATGGGCGTGGATGTGAGCCACCTCAACGCCGCCGGCGTGAAGGATGCGCTGAATCTGAGCAAAAATCCCATCCTCGCTTCGCATAGCTGTTGCCGCGCCCTGTGCGACCATCCCCGCAACCTGACCGACGAGCAGTTAAAGGCCCTATTCGCGATGGACGGGTACGTTGGGGTGAATTTCTTTCCCATGTTCCTCTCCCCCGACCAAAAGGCGGGCATCGATACCGTCGTGAATCACATCGACCACATGGCGCAATTGGGCGGCGAAAAACACATCGGCATGGGTTCGGATTTCGACGGCATCGGATTGCACCCCGAAGGGTTGGAACACGCCGGGTGTGTATACACACTGTTTGAGCGCATGAAAGCGCGTGGCTTCAGCGACGAAGCCATTACGGACTTCGCTGGCGAAAACTTCCGGCGGTATCTGGCCAGGCTGTAACCACCGGCGGAGATCGGCGGCCACAGCGAAGGCGCTCGCTCTCCCGGGCAGCATGACCATTCTACCAACACACAAACGCGCCCCGCTCCTTTTGAGGAACGGGGCGCTTGTATGTGAGCCTTTCGTCAGGGGTTACAGTCCGCAGGCGGCATCCAGCTCGGCCTGCGCGCGCTTCAGCGATTCTACAATGGGCAGCTGCTGCGGGCACTTTTCTTCGCACTCGCGGCACGCTATGCAGTTCTTGGCCTTCGCATCCTCGTCGAAGAATTTCAGCCACCGGGCATCCAGGTTCGTGCTCGCGCCAAACATGCCAAGCTGGTTCCACGCATCGAAGTTGCCGGGGATGTTCACCCCGTGCGGGCAGGGCATGCAGTAGCGGCAGCCTGTACAGCCGATCTTCTCCCGGGTGTCCAGTCGCCTGGACACCTCCCGGATCGCCTCCATCTCAGCCGGGGTAAGCGGGTTTTCTTTGTTTAGCGTATGCAGGTTATCCGCCATTTGTTCCATAGTGGACATGCCGCTTAAAATCACCTTCACGTTGGGGTGATCCGCCACCCAGCGCAGCGCGAATGAGGCGTCCGAAGCTTCCGGCGACAGCGTGTGAAACGGTTCGCTGACTTCCGGGGGCAGGTTGGCCAGTATGCCGCCCTTCACCGGTTCCATCACCACTACAGGAACACCCTTGGCCGTCGCCAGCTCATAGCCGCGCGTACCCGCCTGCTCCTGCTGGTCGCGATAGTTATACTGGATCTGGCAGAAATCCCAATCCCGATTATTCAATATGCGCTCGAACTGCTTGTACTCATCGTGGAAGGAAAAGCCCAGGGAGCGGATCTTGCCTTCCCTTTTAAGGCTTTCGCAGTAGTCGACGATACCCAGCTTCAGCGCCCTGTCGTATGAATCCCCGTTGAGGCTGTGCAGCATATAGAAGTCGAAGTAATCCATCTGCGTTTTGCTGCGCTGCTCTTCAAAAATCTCCTTGGCTTGCTCCAGCGAATGAATCATGTACATGGGCAGCTTTGTGGCCGCGAAAAACGTATCCCGCGGGTAACGTTTGAGCATCCTCCCGGTCACGCGCTCGCTCTCTCCATCATGGTAGCCGTAGGCAGTATCGTAGTAGTTCACACCGGCTTCGTAAGCCATATCGAACATACGCATCGTTTGCGTTTCTTCGATCGTCTGCGCGGGGGTTTGCGGCAGCCGCATACAGCCGAAGCCCAGCAGCGAGGTCTGCACACCCAGCTTTTCCAATTTTCGTTGAATCATGTTTTACTCCTTTATTCACGTGACAGTCAACATCCCCGACGCGAAACGCGTTGGGACCAGCATGTTTTATCATACTGCAAAGGCGCTTAAAATTCAACACGGCAGACCGCGTTATGGGAAAATTCAACCCCAGCGAAAGAACCGCCCTTTGGGGCGGTTCTTTCGCTGGGATCAATATGCCTTAATCCGCTTCAAACGTCCTTACGCGGATGACGCCCGGCAGCGCGCGAATCTCGGCGATCAGTTGCTCGTCCGGGTGATCGTCCAGCGCGAGCACTGTAATGGCGATCTCCTTACGGCTCTTGTTCTGCATATTGTCAATGTTGATGTGCTTGGCTCCGATGGCCGCGGAAATAGCGCTGACCATGCTGGGCACATTTTCGTGAATCACCAGAATGCGGCTGCCGTCACCCGGCCCCAAAAGAATCTCGGGGAAGTTGACGCTGTTTTTGATCTGCCCGTATTCCAGATAATCGCGCAGTTCGCAGGCAGCCATGCTGGCACAGTTCTCCTCGCTTTCCGGGGTGCTCGCCCCCAGATGCGGAATGACGATCGCGTTTTTCACGCCGATCAGCTCATCCACCGGGAAGTCGGTCACATAGCTGGCGACCTGTCCGCTTTCCAGCGCCGCTTTCACCGCGGGAATATCCACCAGCTCGGCGCGGCTGAAGTTGAGCAGGTGAACGCCTTTTTTCATTTTCGCGATGGTATCGGCGTTGATGAAGTTGTGTGTCTTCTCCGTCAGGGGCACGTGGAGGGTCAGATAATCGGCGATGGCGAAAATCTCGTCCAGATGATCGCGGCGCTTGATGGAACGGCTGAGCGACCATGCGCTCTCCACGCTGATAAACGGGTCATGCCCCACCACTTCCATGCCCAGTCCCTGCGCGGCGGCGTTGGCAACAATCGCGCCGATCGCGCCCAGCCCCACCACGGCGAGGGTTTTACCGCGCGCCTCGGGGCCGACGAACTGCGCCTTGCCCTTTTCCACCAGCTTGGGCACCTCGTCGCCCTTGCCCTTCAGGGTTTGCACCCACGCGATGCCCCCCGCGATGTTGCGGCCCCCCAGCATAATCCCGCAAACCACCAGTTCGGCCACAGCGTTGGCATTGGCCCCTGGGGTGTTGAACACCACAACGCCGCGTCTGGTGCACTCATCCACGGGGATATTATTGGTGCCCGCTCCGGCGCGGGCAATGGCCAGCACGTTTTCCGGCAGGGGTTTGCCCAGCATATCGGCGGAACGCACCAGTATGCCGTCGGGCACCGGCTCCTCGCTGGAGATCAGGTATCTTTCGGCGCTCAGGCACTGGTGAATCACATCGGAAATGGCGTTCAGCGTTTGAATTTTATACATGGTTCATCGCTCCTTATCGTTTGCGTTCGTAATAATGGGGGTAGCCGTGCGGCCCGGCGGAAAGCGGTGTAAACCCGGCGGCTTCCAGCGCCGCGCGGCGTTCCGTCGCCCGCGGTACGGCCTTCAGCAGAATGCGTTCCACCTCGAAATCGTCGTAAAAGTGCCGCAGGCAAAGCGCGACCACAGCATAGAGGAATGCGCGCGTTTCATACCGGCTTTGCAGGTCGATGCGCAGAATGCCCCAGGGCCCGCCGAATTCCTCCCCGCCGCTGTGGAACATCTCTACTGTTCCTATAACTTCGCCCAGCGCCTGATCTTCTACTGTCCAGCGAACAAATTGGCGGGTTTGATAGCTTTCCTGCCAGAAGGTGATTGCCTGTTCCATGCGCGCAAGCGTCGTATAATGAAAATCGTCCCCGTTGCAGTTGTCGGCGTTAAAAAAAGGCACGGCGTGAGGGTCGCTGTAACAGGGCAGCAGCGCCGCCGCATCCCCGGCGACTATGGGCCTGAGCCGCACCAGTTCGTTTTCCAGAACCGGCTGCCGGGTATATATCTCTGATAGCGTCAATCCTTCAGGCCCCTTTCGCTCTTCCTGCCGCTGAGATCAGGCGTTGTTTTTCTCAAAGTCGGCCATGACCCGCACCAGCTTCTCCACACCTTCCATGGGCATGGCATTGTAGATGCTCGCGCGCATACCGCCCACGTTACGGTGCCCCTTGATGTTGAGCAGACCGTTTTTAGTGCAGCATTTCACAAACGCCGTATCCTTGTCCTCATCGCCGGTCACGAAGGTCACGTTCATCAGCGACCGGTATTCCTTTTGCACAGGGTTGTGGAACAGCTTGCTTTCGTCCAGATAATCGTAAAGAATCTTTGCCTTTTGCTGGTTGTACTCGTAAAACGCGGGCACGCCACCGCGCGCCTTCATCCACTCGCAGACCAGTTTGATCATGTATATGGCGAAAGTATTGGGTGTATTGATCATGCTGTCGTTCTTCGCCTGTTCACCCCATTGGATGATCTTGGGACAAAGCGGGTTTTCCCGGCCCAGCAGATCGCTGCGGACAATCAGCACGCAAAGCCCCGCGGGACCGATGTTCTTCTGCGTTCCTGCGAAAATGACACCGAAGCGGCTCACATCCATGGGCTCGGATAGGATATTGCTGCTCGCGTCCGCCACCAGCGGCACGCAGCCCGTATCCGGCAGGCGGTTGTAGCGCGTGCCGTAAATGGTGTTGTTGGTGGTGATGTATACGTAATCCGCATCCGGCGTAAAGCGAATGGCGTCCACGTCGGGCACGTAAATATAGTTGTCCGCGCGGCTGGAGGCTACGACGTTTACCTCACCGTATTTTTTCGCTTCCTCAATGGCCAGATGAGCGAAGTTGCCGCTGTCGATATAATCGGCCTTCTTTGCGTTCGTCATCAGGTTCAGGGGAACGCCGCTGAACTGCAGGGTCGCCCCGCCGTGCAGGAAAAGCACCTCGTACCCTTCCGGCACGCCCATCAATTCGCGAAACAGCGCGATCGCCTCGCTGTAGATATCCATGAACATCGGGGTACGATGGCTCATCTCCAGTACGCTCATGCCCTTGTCGCCATAACAGCACAGTTCCGCCTGCGCCTTTTGCAGCACGCTCAGGTCGATCATCGAGGGGCCTGCCGAAAAGTTATACACTCTTTCCATGGGAAAAGCCTCCTTACCGATTGGGGAATGATGCCGTACGGATGCGCTGATCGGGGTTTGAGGGACATGTTCTCCGCGCTTCTTGTGGGACATATATTGCCCTATGGGCGTTTCCCGTACCGCATGGACGTATCATACCGTATCTTTGAAAAACACGCAAGACCTATTTTTGTCCCGCCGGTCGTATTCCGTCCCGGTTTGAAGATGCAGAATAACGCGCAAGACTTTATAACATAATGTCTTACGCGTTATTAACCAACTAATACACCAGACAATAAAATAATCGTTTTCTATACGGCGTAAAAATAGAAATCATTTTCGCGTATGCCATTACCGCCCGCGTTTCCAGGCCAGGAATTCCTCAAACGTCCCGGTGCGATCCAGACAGCCGGACATACCCAGCGGAAACTCGATCACACGGTTCGCTACCTCGTCGATAAACTGGTGGTCGTGCGAAGCGAACAGCAGATTGCCCGGGTAGGCAACCAGCCCGCCGGAAAGTGCGGTAATGCTCTCCAAATCCAGATGGTCGGTCGGCTGATCCAGTATCAGGGCGTTAGCCTTGCTCATCATCAGGCGGCTGAGCATGCAGCGCACCTTTTCCCCGCCGGAAAGCACT
>JAJFVI010000146.1 GCA_021371895.1 Eubacteriales bacterium
AGCATATCGTCGGCGATACCACAAGCCATTTTAGCCATCAGGTTCGCCGTCGCGGGCGCTACCACAAACAGATCCGCCTTATGCTGTCCCAGCGCAATATGCCCAATCTCCCCGGGTACGTCCTGCTGGAAGGTGTCCACACGCACAGGGTTGCCGCTGAGAGCTTCGAACGTTGCGGGCGTCACAAATCGCGTCGCGTTGAGCGTCATAATGACGTTCACATCCGCGCCGCTTTTTCTAAAATGGGAAACGACGTCCGCCGCTTTATAAGCCGCGATGCCGCCCGATACGCCGACGACGATCTGTGCTTTCATTTAATCCTCCAAATCGGGGCTGCGTGAGTACGTCAGCAGTCCGCGGTTAATCTCCTGCACCGCGATCTCCAGGGGTTTCATATCCTTGGGGTCGATCAGCGGTTGTGCGCCAATCAGCAGCTGTCGCGCACGTTTGCTTGCTTCCACCACCAGCGTATAACGGCAGTCCACCTTTTCACACAGTTCAACGATCGTCGGATTCACAATAGGCATAATGAGTTCCTCCTCAATCTTCCAGTATGGTCGGGCAAAATCGGATCGTGCGCTGTTTTTCGGCATTGACGATGCTTTGCAGCTGAGATACCGCCAGTTCCAGATCATCGTTGATCACAGCGTACTGGTACTTGCAAATGTTAAGCACTTCCTTGTGCGCGTTGCGCAACCGGCGCTCAATCTCCACCGGATCATCGGTATTGCGGGTGTGCAGCCGGACGCGAAGGGCGCTGAAGCTGGGGGGAAGGATAAAAATACTTACGTAATCGCTGGCTTTCTGCATCACGGCAAGGGCTCCCTGAGGGTCGATATCCAGCAGCATGTTCTTCCCCGCCGCCAGTGCGCGTTCCACCTGTTCCCGAGGCGTGCCGTAGCGGTGGTCATGCACTGTCGCATGCTCCAGAAACTCATCGCCGGCCAGCATACGGTCATACTCCGCATCGTTCACAAAATGGTAATCCACACCCTCAATCTCGCCGATTCGCGGGCTGCGCGTCGTGACGCTGCAAGAGAAGGTGATACTGGGGTCTTCCTTCATCAGCCTTTTCACCAGCGTGCCCTTACCCGTGCCCGAAGGGCCGGAGATGATCAGCAACATGCCCGTCCGCTTGACGATCACACCCATGCTAGATCTCCTTTTCTTCCGTTTGTGCCGCGTTTTCCCGCCCGCCCATGCGGCTGGCGACCGTTTCGGGTTGAATGGCGGAAAGCACGATGTAACCGCTGTCGGTAACAATCACGGCACGTGTACGTCGGCCTTGCGTGGCGTCGACGATCTTGCGGGCGTCGCGCGCCTCCTGTACCATCCGTTTCACCGGGGCGCTGTCGGGGCTTACGACCGTGACGATGCGCTCCGCGGAAATCATATTGCCAAAGCCGATGTTGATGAGTCTCATGGCAAGCCTCCCGTTAGACGATGTTTTGCACCTGCTCCCGCAGTTTTTCCAGCAGGCACTTGATTTCCACCACGGTTTGGGCGATGGGTGCGTCGTTCGCCTTGGAGCCGACGGTGTTGGTTTCGCGGTTCATCTCCTGCAAAAGGAAATCCATGCGCCTTCCCACTTCGTCCGGCATGCACAGGCATGCGCTGAACTGGGTAAAATGGCTTTTCAGGCGGGAAAGTTCCTCGTCGATCGCGCATTTGTCCGTCAGCAGGGCGATCTCCTGAGCAATCCGCTGGGGCTCCGCCGGCTGCACGTTCCATTCGGACATCCGCACTTGCAGCCGTTCACGGTAGTTAAGCGGCACGCATGGCGCGCGTTGCGCGATATCCTCCATAAGCGCTTCGATCTGCGACAGGTTGGCCTCCATATCGGTGGCCAAGGCGGCGCCTTCCCTTTCCCGCATCGCTTCGAGCTGAGCGAAGGCCTCGTCATAGGCTTCCAGCGCCAACGCCGTAATCGCGTCGGTATCGTCGTCCGCCTGTGTCACACTCAGTGCGCCGCACAGCGACACCAGTTCCGCTACGGTGGGCGGCGGCTTGTGCAGCGCGTCTGCGATGGCCTGTGTCTCCACGGCACATTGCATCACCAGCGGCGTGTCGATGCTTACGACGCTTGCGTCCGGCCGTCCGTTGCGATAGGTCAGCGTCAACTCCACATGCCCGCGTTTTACGCTTTCGTTCAGGCGAACCCGCAGGGGTTCCTCCAGAAACGAAAGGGCTTTAGGCAGACGGAAGCTCGGATCCAGAAAACGGTGATTGACGGCTTTCATCTCCAAAAGCAGGTCGCGTCCATCCCGGTTTGCGTGCCCGCGGCCGAATCCCGTCATGCTGAGCATTTTCCATTCCTCCCGGCATGCCTCATATGCATGGGGTTAAATTTAATTATACCACAAACCCGAACGTTTGCCAATCTCCCATCGTACACCGATGATTCCCGTGTAAAATGTTTGAAAAGCGGTCTTCGCCGTTGTCACGGTTTGACCTTCCGCTACCTGAGGGGATACCATGACCGTGGCGTGGTTTTTTGCCCGCAAGGCGCGTTGCCAGCGTTCCAAAACGACTTCCTTTCCTTATATAAACAGGAGGGAAACGACCGATGCTGTTGAAGCGGTTTTTTCAACCGAGGCCAAACGCCTGGTACGTATTTTGCTGCCGCTGCTTTCCGGCATCTTACTTTACCTTTTATTTGGCCGCCTGAACGGCGTATGGATTAATGATTACGATGAGGCGCGCTGCGGTGTGAACGCCTATGAAATGATCCGAAGCGGTGATTTTGGGGTTAACACCCATTAGGGGCAACCCGATAAATGGAACCTGAAACCTCCGCTCAGCTTCTGGCTGATTGCGCTTTCCTGCCGGATTTTCGGATACAGTGCGTTTACCCTGCGCTTTTTGGTGTTTTGAGCGCGGCTGGCGCCATTGCGGCGGTCGCCGTAGGGGTGAGGCGCAATGTTCACCGCAGGGCCGCGCCGCTGATGCTTATTTTTTCGCAAACATCAATTTGATATGCAGCCTTCATTTTGCCCGTTACGTAGACGCGGACGCGTAATACCATCTGTTTTTAAGCTTACGGTACTTTGCGCGCTGAACGGAAGCCATGATTTCGCTGAAGGTATTTGGTGGGTTATGTCTCTGTCTTACGTTTCTGAAAAAGGCTTGCATGCTGCGATCATCACCCTGGTCTGCTTCGGGATTTTTCTGATCACCGGCCGATGGAAGCTTCACAACCAAAAAAGCCGCCGCCGTGTCCCTCGCCGTGCGCTGGCAGGGCTCGTCATATGCGCAGGGTTGAATATCAAGACTGTTTATCACAATCGACCGGCATACCGTGCAGGATTATGACCGGGAGTATTTGGATCGTATGTAGGTTGAGGGCGTGCGTGCGTACATCCAGTTTCGTAAAGCACAAAGCACCGTATGGATGCAGGGCGATATGCTCGTCGCGCTCTTTGCCGGAGACGTACAGTGTATGGACGATGGTGTGGGCGCTTATCTTGCGGATGAAGATAACGCCATCCTCTTCGTATGCAAAGAGAATAATCCTTCCGAAATCGAAAGCCTGCGGGAACAGGAGGTCGTCCGGGATGAAAACTATTCCATCATCGCGTTTGAAAAAACGTTTTATTGAATAGCGAAGTTCAATTATCTTGTCCAGATTGTTTCATAAATTTTCGACGTATAAACCTATTTTGATTCTTTCATTATATATCAACCCTTGCGAGAAAAACGATTTCAAAACGCGCATGCGATGTTAGATTTATATTATGGTCACATATTTGTCGATTCATACCATGTCTACTGTCAATCGCCGAATAATTTCCTATATACTTGTGCGCAAAACACGAAATCGTATTCGCTTTTATTAAAGAGTTTTCGGCATGGGAAAATATTCCTGTTCCCAAGTGACCCGATAATCGTTATTTATCAATGCTTTCACGATTTATAAAATAGCAAATCTTAGTCTTGCTTTTTTTAAATAACTGATATATACTTGTCAAAGAAAACGTTGTAGTTGCACCTTTTAATGCAAATACACGCGAAAACCTTACGGATAGTCCACAAATGCAACGATTCCACAGGAGATTCCAACGATAAAACGGCTCCCCCGCAACTTGAAGTTTCAGCAATACTTGCAGAGGTGAAAACGAAGATTCCTGATAGTCCATTTCTACTCATTGTGATTTTTCCGTTCGACAGTTCTGCTTGCATTACTTTTCTGACGTTGATTCATAGATGCCAAACGATAATGTTTTCAACGGAATCCGAATATCCGTTTTAAGTCGCCGGATATTATGATTAACCCTCTTGGGGACTCCCTGAGGGTAATAATAAGGAGGAGATTCTTTTATGAAGAAACTGGTCGCACTACTTCTGGCTATGATGCTGCTTGTGCCCGCATTTGCGATGGCCGCCAGCACCGACGAAGGAAAGGTCCTAAACATCTATTGCTGGAACGAAGAATTCAAAACCCGTTTCGAATCTTTCTACACCCTTCCCGACGGCGTAACCGTAAACTGGATGATTACACCCAGCGCGGACAACGCTTACCAGAATGCTTTGGACGAAGCCTTGATGGCGCAGGCGGATGTTGAAGCAGACAAAAAAGTCGACCTCTTCCTGGTTGAGGCAGACTACGCCGTGAAATACGTGAATACCGATTATACGCTTGATGTGATCTCCGATCTCGGCCTCACCCAAGAAGACGTTGCCAATATGTACGGCTATACCAAGGATATCATGACCGATACCAGCGGCGCTCTGAAAGGCTTGTCCTGGCAGGCTTGCCCGGGTGGCTTTATCTATCGCCGTTCCTTTGCCAAGGATGTGCTCGGTACTGATGATCCCGCGGAAGTACAGGCTTACCTGAGCGATTGGGATAAGTTTGACGCCGTTGCCGCGCAGGCCAAGGACAAAGGCTACTTCATGCTCTCCGGTTACGACGATGCATACCGTTGCTTCTCTGATAACATGACTGCGCCTTGGGTCGTTGATAACACGATCCAGAAGGATCCTTTGATGGTCAAGTATGTCGAAATGACAAAGACATATACCGACAACGGCTGGAATAACAAAGCCAATCTCTGGTCTGCCGAGAGTGGCGCCGGCGCTGGTAAAGACGGCAAAGTATTCGGTTACTTCGGCCCCGCGTGGTTTATCGACTTCTGTCTGGCTGGCTGGACACTGGCCGACGCCAGCGCTCCTGCTGAAGTGGGCAACGGTTCCTGGGGCGATTGGGGATTCGTGCAGGGCCCGCAAGGCTTCTCTTGGGGCGGCACCTGGATCTGCGCCGCTGCCGGCACCGACAACCCCACGCTGGTTGCTGATGTCCTCAAGACGATGACGTGCAACAAAGATGTGCTCGTCAATATCTGCAAGACTTACAACGACTTCACCAACAATATCCCCGCCATGGAAGAAATGGCTGCCAGCGATTTCTCCAGTGCTTTCCTGGGCGGTCAAAACTACCTGGGTCTGATGCTGGAAAACGCGCAGAATATCGTGCGTGCCAAGTCCACAATGTATGATCAAACATGCACCGAGAAGTTTCAGGCTGCAATGGCCGACTATTTCAACGGCGTGGTAGATCTTGATACTGCTTGGAGTAACTTCTTCACCTCCGTTGAAGAAATCCATCCCGAACTGACCCACTAAGCATCAAACGGGAGCGGGCGTGGTGATGCCACGTCCGCTCCCGTTGCGCATGGCAAATAAGGGGGATACCAATGTCACAGTTTGATAAAGCCCAAAAACGAAGAGGCGTTAGCTACAGCAAATGGGGGTATATCTTTTTAATCCCCTTTTTTTCAGCGTTCATTCTTTTTACATTGGTGCCGCTTTTCAACACATTTTATAATTCATTTTTCGAAAATTATCTTTCCGGTCTAAACCAGGTCGGTCCGATTTATATTGGCATTCAGAACTTTATCAAGCTTTTTTCCGAGGTTAATCTTGGTAAGTATATCTGGAATACCTTGTTTATGTGGCTGCTGGGTTTCGTGCCTCAATTGGTTATCTCCTTACTCCTTGCCGTATGGTTTACGGATACCAATTTGAAAATCAAAGGGCAGGCTTTTTTTAAAACTGTCATTTACATGCCTAACTTAATTATGGCGTCCTCCTTTGCAATGCTGTTTTTTGCGCTTTTCTCCGATGGAGGGCCTGTGAACAATGTGATGCAACAGTTGGGTATGCAGTCATATCGCTTTTTAACGCTGACCAATGGCACGCGCGGTCTGGTCGCGTCGATGAACTACCTGATGTGGTTTGGAAACACTACAATTATTCTCATGGCCGGTATTATGGGGATTGATCATTCCCTCTTTGAAGCTTCTGAAATTGATGGTGCCAACGGTTGGCAGTCTTTCTGGAAAGTCACCATTCCGTTGTTGCGTCCGATTATGGCGTATACTTTCATCACCTCGATGATCGGCGGTTTTCAAATGTTCGACGTGCCACAGATACTCACCAAAGGAAATGGCACGCCG
>JAJFVI010000346.1 GCA_021371895.1 Eubacteriales bacterium
CACAGCGATCATGGAATATTGATCAATATGAATAGCGTCGAACTTGCAGGCGCGTACGCACGTACCCAGTCCCAGGCAGGCGTAGGCGCAGGCGCGGTTTCCGTCGTTGACGAGCACCGCGGCCGTGCAGTCCTCAATGCCGTGATAGGCAAACTTCGTTTTACAGCGGTCAAGGGTGCCCTGGCAAACGACGGTCGCGACCTTGCGTACTTGTTCGGTTCCCGCGTCCGTGCCAATAATATCGGCTATTTGCCGCGCAATCGCTGCGCCGCCCACGGGGCAGGCGTTTGCAGGTGCTTTGCCCGCGGCGATAGCATCCGCAAGAGCGTCACAACCTGCGTAGCCGCAGCCGCCGCAGTTCGCGCCCGGCAGCACCTCGCGAATCTGGTCGCGCCTGGGGTCGGAAGGCACCGAGAAAGTCTTGTCCACGAGCGTCAGCAGCAGGCCAAAAACCAAGGCCACCGCCGCCAGCACGCCCGTCCCGATAAGAATACCGGTCATTCTTACGCACTCCTTATCAGTGAATCAGTCCGGAAAAGCCCTGAAACGCGATGGACATCAAGCCCGCCGCAATCAGCGCGCCGGGGAAGCCGTCCATCCACTTGGGCAGGTTTCCGATAGCCAGGCGCTCACGGATGGCCGCGAAAGCCACAATGGCCAGCGTGAATCCCAACGCGCCCGCTGTACCGTTAACGACCGACTGGATGAGGCCATAGCCGCCTTCCACGGCGGTAGTGTTGTTGATGGCCACGCCAAGCACCGCGCAGTTGGTCGTAATCAGCGGCAGGTACACGCCCAGCGCCAGGTAGAGCGAGCGGCTGATTTTTTTAAGCAATGTTTCGACCGACTGCACCAGCACTGCGATTACCAAAATGAAGGCGATGGTTTGCATGTATTGCAGCCCGAGGGGAATGAGCAGATAGCGTTGGATGAAGAAGGTGAACAGGGACGCGATGGCCATGACGAATGTCACCGCCATGCCCATGCCCAAAGCAGTTTCCGTTTTCTTGGAAACGCCCAGGAACGGGCAAATACCCAGGAATTGAGACATGACGAAGTTGTTGACCAGCACGCCGCCAACGATAATTAAAAACAGGCTGTTCATGCGATCTCCTCCTTCACTTTGGCGGCTTTGCGCTTCTCAATGACCTTCACTACGGCGTTAACTGTCAGCAGCAAAAGCCCGAGCGTTATGAACCCCCCCGGAGGGCGAATGATGATGGTCATGGGGTGGTAGGCGGCAGGCATCACCTGAATACCCAGGAAGGTACCGCTGCCGATCACCTCACGCACTGCGGATAAAAGCGTGATGGAGAGTGTAAATCCAATGCCCATACCCATTCCATCCGCTAGGGATTGAAGCGGCGGATTTTTGAAAGCGAAGGCTTCAGCGCGGGCGAAGATGATGCAGTTGACCACAATCAAGGGGATATACAACCCCAGAGACTGGCTTAGCGACGGTACGAATGCCTTCATCACCAGATCTACGATGGTCACAAACGTCGCGATGACTACCACGAAGGACGGGATGCGCACCTTCTCGGGAATCACGTTGCGAAGCAGCGAAATCACCAGGTTGCTAAACACCAGTACGAACGTTGTCGCAAGCCCCATGCCAATACCCTGTGTGACGGCCGTAGAGATGGCCAGCGTCGGGCACATGCCCAACAGCATGCGGAACGTGGGGTTTTCTGCGAAGATGCCGTTCATGAAAACGGCGCGCAAGCTTTTCTTCTCGTTCATGCTTACGCCTCCTTGGAAGGTTTAGCGGGTTTAAAATAACCGAAGGGTTTAGGCACGGTCAGCTTATCGATCAGCGGGGTCAGCACGTTCATAAACAGGATGGCGAAGGAGCAGCCCTCCGGGTAAGCAGGGTTATACACGCGGATGACAAACAGCAGCGTAGCGCAGCCCATGCCCATAATCACCCGGCCCCACGGGTTTACGGGGCTGGTGACGTAATCCGTCGCCATGAAGAACGCGCCCAGCAGCAGACCGCCGCTTAAGAGTTGATAGAGCACGTTTTGCGAGCCGCTCTCCGGGGAGTAGATCACCCCGGTCTGAATCCAGAACAGCACGAACGCCGTGCCGATGAACGCTACGGGGATACGCCAGTCGATCACCTTGCGCACCAGCAGGTAAACGCCGCCCAGCAGCAGTGTGAGTTTGCACGTTTCCCCCAGCATACCGGGGATGTTACCGGAAAAGAGCTGCCAAAGCGAATAAGCGGCGGGGCTTTCCCCCAGCGGCGTCGCGGAAGCAACCGCGTCCACGGTGGCTGGCGCCAGCCATTGCCCCGCGTGAGGCAGAACGTTGGCGGCCATTAACGACGTCCACGAAAGCATCATGATCGTGCGGGCCGCCAGCGCCGGATTGATAAAGTTTTGCCCCATGCCGCCAAACATCTGCTTTACCAGCACAATGGCGATAATCGAGCCCACCATGGCGATCCACCACGGGGCACTGGCCGGCAGGTTAAAGGCCAGCAGCATACCGGTGACGATCGCGCTCAGGTCGCCGATCGTCGCTTTCTGCTTGGTCAGTTTCTGGTAGAAGTATTCGGCCGCCACCGCGGTGATGATCGCCACCAGGATCAGCCGCAGCGCGTCGCTGCCGAAAAAGAGGACGCTCGCCACCGCCGTAGGCAGCATGGCGATAAT
>JAJFVI010000168.1 GCA_021371895.1 Eubacteriales bacterium
TGTGCTGTGCAGCGCCTTTTCCCAGTCCGCGGCGGAGAAGTGCGCTCCGGAATCGGCCACGCAGAGCTCCCGTACGCCATCCGGGCGCACGCGACTGAATACCCACGTCGTACCCTCCGCAGAGCCGGACTCCAGAATGCCATGCACCAGCGCGTTTTCCACCAGCGGCTGCAGGGTGATCTTCGGTAATTCCAGCGCGCGCACTTCCTGGGATACCGCAATCTCCAAATGAAACACATCGTTGTAGCGAATGCTTTGAATGTCATAATAGTACCGGATGATCTCCAACTCCTTCTCTACGGTAAGCACATCGGTACCCTGGCTGAGACAGAGGCGGTAGAAGCGCGTCAAATTCCGCACGGTTTGATCGACTCGGTCGCTTTCGTCCCGCTTGGACATCCATGATATGGCTTCCAGCGTATTGTAGAGGAAGTGCGGTTTAATCTGCGCCTGCAGTGCGCTGATTTCCAGCCTGTGAAGCTCCCGATCTTTCTCGCCTTGCTCCTTGATGAGCGCCTCGATGCGATCCAGCAGCAGGTTGTGCGCTACGATCAATTCGCCCAGTTCATCCATACTCTCCGGCTCAAGACGCTGGTGCAGCTCCGTTTGGTCGATGCTCTGCACATGCTGGTGAAACTGGCGTATGCGCAGCGCAGTCTTCCAGATGATGGGGGAAGCAAACAGAATGCCGCATAGCGCCAGTACGCATGCGATCAACGATAACATAACAAAGCGTGGAAGCTGGCTGGCGAACAGTGCCTTTCCATCCACGATCAGCACCAGCCGCCATTGCGAAGACGGCAGCGTTTGGTAGAAAACCGTATTGCCTTCCAGCGTCACAGTGTTGAGCGTTTGCGCGGCAAAGCCGGTTACCGTATCCGGATCCAGTACGGTCAGAGACACTTGGGAAATATTCTCCTGCGACGTATAGACAAGGCTTCCGTCCTCGGCTTCCAGATAACAGGATAGATAGGCGCGATCAAGCGGCAACTTGAGGATGCGCCGCAGCGCTTCCTCACGCAGATCAATGCGCAGAATCGCCGGCAGCTGCGTGTAATCCTCCAGATCACGGATGGGTGCAATCAACGCCGGGTTATTAGCCGACAGCGTCTTCCCCGAATAAAAGTGATGCCAGCCCCATCCTCTCAGGGCCTCCTTCGCCCAGGCGGTTTGGGCCACCGCGTCCAGGGATCGTATGGGCGAAGTCTCATCCGTGATACCGATGGCGGGGTTCGCGTATAAGCGGCATGTATAGTCTCCCGATGCGTCCAGCATGGTATAGAGCAGCTGCCGGAGCGTTTGCTGATTGTAAATATGCTCGCCCGATGCGAACTGTGGCATGGCGGAGAGCAGCTCATTCACTTGCCTGTTTTGCTGGAACATATTCACCAGATGAAGCATGCGCTTTTCGAAACGATCCATGGTCTTGTAATTGCTCTCAAAGCTGTCGTGCGCTTCCACAACCCTGTCGGCGCAGGCGTCAATGCTGCCTTGTATGCAAGTATAGGCGCCGCCCAGCGCAAGCGTTACCAGCAATAGCAGGATAGCGAAAAGATACTTTTTTTTAATGGAGGTGTTACGCAGCGTCTGCCTGCTCTTTTGGATCAATCGCATCATTCTCCACATGCCTCCCGTTCGCGGTATTCATTGGGGGCGCAGCTCATTTCCTTGCGAAAAAGCTTGGAAAAATAGTTTGGCGAAAGGTAGCCGACCTTTGCAGAAATGTCCGTCACAGGCATGTTGGTGGTGCGAAGCAGTTGACAGGCCTCCTGTATGCGGATGCTGGTAATCATACGCTTCATGCAGCAGCCGGTTTCTTCCTTGAAATTGCCGCTAAGGTAGGTAGGGTTAAGCTGCACTGCCGACGCCAGTTTTTCCACGCACAGGTCGGAATCCGCGTATTGGGTGGCGAGTATTTCCAACACAAGCCGCGTGCTGTGGCTAAACGCATTCTGATCGCCCACCAACCTGCGTATCACCTCGCGGCTAGTGGTATCCGAATCGCTGATGCGATGCAGCGTAAAGGAACGTTTGCGACGTTCAATCGCCTGCTTAAGCGCGCAACACAGCGCGACCATATCCACAGGCTTTTCAATATAGGCCACGGTTGAAAGCGAAATAGCCTGTAATAGATACTCCTTGTCGGAGTAGCTGCTTAACAGGATGACCTCGCAGTCGGGGTCGTTCTTTTTCGCCTGTACGGCAATCTCCAGCCCCGTGTGATAGGGCATACGAATATCCGTAAGCAGGATGTCCGGGCGAATACTGAGACGCTCCAGCCCCTCTTTGCCCTGGCAGGCCGCGGTTACGGAGTGAATACCGAGCGCGTCCCAGGGAACATTCTTTAAAATCCCCGTGCGCGTATAGTATTCATCCTCGATGAAAAGGAGAGTCATGGATACAACCCCTTCCCATATGACTTTTGTTTATTGTAGCGGAAAGCGACGTTTAATTCAAGCGGACGGCATTTTTGTAACATCTGGCCGTTAAGTTGCCAGATATGAAATTATTACCACAATTCTGAGAGAATTACCTTTTACTCTATTTCAGGCACATGGTATGCTAAATATTAGAATTGTTGATGCGAAGGGGTGTCCTTATGCAAGTCAAGGCTGGAGCGATCAACCGTGACCTGGCGCATCAGAAGCCGCCGCTGTTTAAAACTTTAAAGAAGCATTGGCTGCTGTTAGCGATGCTTTTACCGGCCACCATTTATGTAGTGGTATTCTCCTATATCCCGATGACCGGCATCGTAATGGCCTTTAAAAATTATCAATATAGCGGGGGTATCTACTTCTCGCCCTGGTGCGGACTGGATAATTTTAAGTTTCTAGCTATTGCCGGCAAGCTGTGGCAGGTAACCCGTAACACCTTATTATACAACGTCGCTTTCATCCTGTTGGGTATCGTGCTGGAAATGGGCAGCGCGATTCTCCTCAATGAGGTCAGCAAGAAATGGTTCAGGAAAACGGCGCAAACCTTCATGTTTCTGCCTTATTTCATCAGCTGGGTAGTGGTAGGCGCGATCATGTACAACGTGTTCAACTATGAGCGCGGCGTAGTCAACAGCATGCTGGTTACGCTGGGCATAAAGCCGTTCGATCTGTACAATACGCCCGGCGCATGGCCGGCGGTGCTGATCGCGCTTAAACTTTGGAAGCAAACGGGCTATGGTTCGGTCGTCTATCTGGCCGCCATCACGGGGCTGGATCAGCAAATGTACGAGGCGGCAACCATTGACGGTGCCAATGCCTGGCAAAAAATACGCCGCATTACGATTCCTTCCTTAATCCCAACCATGATGATTTTGCTGTTGCTGGGCGTCGGCAACATCTTTCGCGGTGATTTTGGGTTGTTCTACCAGACAGTCAAGACCAGCGCCCTGCTTCAACCTACCACGGATGTCATCGATACCTACGTTTTCCGGATGCTGATTAACAATGGCGACGTTGGTATGGCCGCCGCTGCCGGACTGTATCAATCGGTTCTGTGCTTTGCCACGATTACCGTATGTAACTTTCTGGTTAAAAAAGTTCAGCCCGAATACGCGCTGTATTAGAAGGTTGCAAGATGATCATAAGCAATCATTTTAAACTTCACAGCCGTGGAAAACACATCCGACAACACGGGTCTGCTTCCGTAAGCATCATTAGCTATCTGTTTATCGGCCTGTTTGCGCTACTATGCGTATTTCCATTCTATCTGATCATTATCGCTTCCCTTACCCCGGAATCCTCGCTAATCCGGGACGGTTATCCGATACTGCTCAAGAGCTTCGATTTGCAGAGCTACGCCTTGTGCCTGAAAAACCCAACCAGTGTGCTGCTGGCTTACGCCAACACCATCACCGTGACTGCATGTGGCACGATCATCGCGGTGTTCATTGCCGCCATGACGGGGTATGTGCTCTCCCGCATGGATTTTCCCTATCGTAACAAATTTTCGTTCTTCTTCTTTTTCACCACACTGTTCAATGGCGGCCTAGTGCCTTGGTACATCCTGTGTGTGCGCTATCTGGGCATGAAGAACTCCTACACGGCGCTGGTGCTGCCGTTATTGTTCTCCGTATGGAATATGATTATCGCCAAGAGCTTTATGAAAGGCATCCCCGACGCCATCACCGAATCAGCGAAGATCGACGGCGCCAACGATATGACCATTTTCATCAGGCTGATTATTCCCCTGAGCATGCCGCTGCTGGCCACGTTAAGTTTGTTTTCGGCGCTGACCTACTGGAACGATTGGTATAACTGCATGATCTTTATCACCAATGAGCGCATGTTCACCTTGCAATACTATCTGCAGCGGATGCTGGGCAGCGCGCAGGCCATGAGGCTGGTGGCGGAGAAATCCGGCATCGCGCTTCCCTCGGTGCCCCTCGAGGGCATGAAGATGGCGATGACCATCATCGCAACAGGCCCCATCGTTCTATTGTACCCCTTCGTGCAGCGTTATTTCGTAAAGGGACTGACCATCGGCGCAGTCAAAGGGTAACGGACTCATGAGCCGCCTGGCTCTGATCAATATCTAAAGGAGGTACCCTTATGAAAAAGCTGGTTTCCTTACTTCTCGCCCTGCTCGTAGCTTTCTCCATGAGCTCCGCTATGGCGCAGCTCGACCATGGTACCGTTATTAGCGCGACCCCCGAGACCTACGCAGGCACGGACCTGAGCCAAGCCTACACCGTGAACATGTACCTGATTGGCGACAAGCCCAACTCTTGGGATGCGGTGCTGGCGTTGGTGAACGACTATCTGCTGCCCTACAACACCCAATTGGCCGTCACCTTCATGAGCTGGAGCGATTACCAGACGATGTATTCCCTCGTGCTGGCAGGCGGCGAACAGGTCGACCTGATCTTCACCGCGCCGTGGTGCTACATGTACTCCGAGGCCGCGAAAGGCTCCTTCTACACCTTGACGGATGATTTTATTACCACCTACATGCCGCTTACCAGGCAGTATCAGGCTCCCTTGAGCTGGGACGAGACTACGCTGATGGGCAAGACCATCGCCGTGCCCTCCAACGTTGCGCAGCCTATGGGCAAGATCGTTGCCGTGCGGCAGGACTTGATGGAGAAGTACGGTTTGACCACGCTCTCCAACTGGTCGGACTACATGGCTTTCATGCTGACTATCGCTGAAAAAGAAACGCCCGAAAGCGGTATCTATGCGCTGGCCGCCGCCACGGACAACAACGAGCTGTGGGATGTATACCGCCAGCAGTTCGATACCTTCTTGGCGTTGGATAGCAATTACATGGACATGATGTATCAGTATACCGGCGTGCTGCCTACCAAGGCCGACATCAAGCTGTCCTACGAGTTCGATTCCTTCCGCGCCTACTGCAAGGACATGAAAACCTTGGCGGATGCGGGCTGTTGGAGCCGCAGCGCGCTGACCAACACCATCACCTCCAGCGATGCTTTCGGCAACCTGCAAGGCGCATCCATCGCATGGAATGCTTCCGTATTCACCTACATGAAGCAGGCCGAGAAAACCGAAGGCGTAACCTGTATGGCTTATGACCTGACAACGGATCACTTTGTCTCCTCCGAAGCCTATTCCAACAACGACATGGCCATCACCGCCGGTTCCCAGAACCCCGAGCGGGCCGCCATGGTGCTGGATCTGATTAAGTTTGACACCTACCTCAACCGCCTGCTGATGCTGGGCATCGAAGGCACCCATTACAGCATTGACAATATGGGCTACTACACACGGCTGGCGGCTTCCGCCGACTTTGCGCCTACCTCCATCTCCGCTTCCTGGGCCATTAAAAATGGCGATCTGGCGGAAGCCGGCGCTCCCGCACGCGAACAGGCGATCCAGGATAGCTGGCTGAGCCGCGTGGTCAGCAACCCCACCGTCACCTTCGTGTTCGATGATTCCACTATTAAAGCCTATACCTCCGCTGTGTCCGCTGTTCTGATGAACTACGTTCCCATGCTGGAGCTGGGTCTGGTGGACGATGTGGACACTACGCTGGATGAAATGATCCAGAAATGCTACGATTCGGGTTTGCAGACGGTTTACGATGAGTTCTATGCGCAGTATGACGCATGGTATGCAACCCGCTGAGCACAGCAGGCATGATCCGGAGGCGCAGACCCGCAAGAGTCTGCGCCTCCCCTCAGATAAAAGGAGAATGCAGCATGATGACGCGAGCGACGCGTATCGGATTTAATCACGATTGGCTTTTCTGCCTGGATGATGACACGGCCTTCGCATCCCCGGGCTTGGAGGATACGCTTTGGCGCCGTCTGACCCTGCCGCACGACTGGTCGGCGGAGGCGTGTATCGACGAGGCAAACCCCGCAGGGAGCGGCGGCGGTTATGCCAGGACTGGCATCGGCTGGTACCGCAGGCATTTCGCCTTCACTCCGGAGATGGTCGGCAAGGTTGTTCGCGTAACCTTCGATGGCATATATATGGATGCGGACGTGTATCTTAACGGACAACGCTTCGGCGGCTGTGGCTATGGTTACAGTTCCTTTTTTGTGGATCTGGCCTCCGGGCTGCGCTCCGGTGATAATCTGCTGGCGGTGCGCGTGAACAATTCCCTGCAACCCAACTCGCGCTGGTATACCGGCTCGGGTATCTACCGCAATGTGTGGCTGGAGGTGCTGGAGCCGGTACATCTGCGGCAATGGGGAATCTTCGCCATGACCTCGCAGCTATATGCGGATGGAGAAACCCCGCTTGCCAAGCTGCTGATCAACACGGAAGTGGACAACGATTCCCATACCCGCGGCCATGCCGAAGTACACCACACGCTGCTGGACGCACAAGGGCAGGTGGTCTGCACGGCAGGCACGGCTGTGCAACTGGATGCAAACGCGTCAGGCGCCGTTATGGCGACCCCGCTGGTCAAGTCGCCGCGGCTCTGGACAGCGGAGACGCCGTATCTCTACACCTTGCGTACGGAGGTTTCCGTTGAAAACCGAACCGTAGATACGGCTGAACTGCGTATTGGGATTCGTACGGCCACCTTCGATTGCGACCGTGGTTTTCTGCTCAACGCTCAACCGGTTAAAATCAAGGGAATGTGCGTACATCACGATTGCGGCGTCACCGGCGCGGTGGGCTTTCGCGAAACCTGGGAGCGGCGGCTGAAGCTAATGAAGGATATGGGCTGCAACGGCATTCGCTGCGCCCACAACCCGCCTGCGCCCGAACTGCTGGAACTGTGCGACGAACTGGGTCTTCTGGTTATGGATGAAATTTTTGACGAGTGGATGCTGACCAAGGATAAAATCCATAACTATTATTCGCAGGCGCTGGCCTATGGATCCAGTCAATTTTTCTCCCGTGATGCGGAAAAAGATTTGATGACCATGCTGCACCGCGATCGCAGCCACCCTTCCGTTATCCTGTGGAGTATCGGCAACGAGATCCCCGAGCAGGCCACCGTTGAGGGCGAGAAACTGCTGCATTTTTTGCAGGATATTTGCCATCGCGAGGATCCTTCCCGGATGGTCATCTCCGCCTGTGACAACATCGTTGCCGCCGCGCCCGCAACGGCTTTGCGTGCCTTCGAAAACGCGCTGGATGTGGTGGGCTACAACTATGTGGCCCGATGGCGCAACCGCGCGGAAACCCTCTATGATGAGGATCGTTCCCTCTACCCCGGGCGGCGCATGCTCGGCTCGGAAAATCCCTCGGCAGGCGGGGCACGTGGCGATTACACCCTGCTGAACGCAAAAAATACCATCTTTCGAAAGGATTACCTGCACGTCACGCTGGACCATGAATTTCTATGGCGCTATACCATGAGCCGCGACTTTGTGGCGGGCGATTACCTGTGGACAGGCATCGACTATCTGGGGGAAAGCGAATGGCCGTCCAAGGGAGCGGCCTCCGGCCCCATTGACACGGCGGGTTTCCCCAAGGATACCTTTTACTATTTCCGAAGTCTGTGGAACACCGGCGCGACCACGCTGCACCTTCTCCCGCATTGGAACTGGCCGGGAGAGGAAGGCCGGTTTAAGCAGGTGGTTTGCTACACGAATTGTGAAGAAGTCAAATTGTACCTTAATGGGAGATTCGTTGGCACCAAGGGCTACGACTGTCCCAATGTAGGCGCGCAAAAGTCCTGGGATGACCGCGCCAAGTGGACGAACCCCACCACCCACGACCTTCACCTGGCTTGGGATGTGCCCTACGAACCGGGAGAGTTGAAAGCGGAAGGTTATCTGGGGGGCAAGCTGATTGCGACCGAAACCGTGCGTACTACAGGGAAGGCGGCACAGCTGCGCGCCTGCGCAGATTGTGCTGCCCTTGCGGTGGACGGAGTCGCGCACATCACGCTGTCTGTGCTGGACAGCGTGGGGCAGCTCGTACCCGACGCTTGCTTCCCGGTGCGCTGCACAGTTGCGGGCGCAGGCAAGCTTATCGGTATGGACAACGGCGATATGCTGGATCTGACGCCTTGGCCTTCTCAAGAACGCAGGGTAAGCAACGGCTTGCTGATGGCGATGGTGCGAGCGGAAGGCCCCGGCAGTGTAACGGCCACCTTCGTTTCAGAAGGGATGGAAGCTGCGGTTGTAACGCTGTGCGTACAAGACGACTCATGTAGAT
>JAJFVI010000209.1 GCA_021371895.1 Eubacteriales bacterium
GCGATCGTGCTGTTCTTCCAATGCAGAGCAAAGAAATATATCCCGGGCCTTTATTGGCTGACGGTTGTGCTGATCAGCATCTTTGGTACGCTCGTGACGGATATTATGACGGATAGCCTCGGCATCCCGCTGGAATACAGCACCATCGGTTTTACCCTCGCGCTGATCGCAACGTTTGGCATTTGGTACGCCAGCGAAAAAACACTCTCTATGCATTCGATTGTCACATCCAAAAGAGAAGCCTTTTACTGGCTGGCAATCTTGTTTACCTTCGCGCTGGGTACTGCGAGCGGCGATTTGATGGCGGAAAGTCTCGGCCTTGGTTACCTCGTTACAGGCTTGATAGTGGTTGCTGTTGTTGTAACGGTTGCCACCGCATGGAAGCTGGGGCTGGATGCCGTGTTGGGTTTTTGGATTATTTATATTATGACGCGGCCCTTGGGCGCTTCGCTTGGAGATTATCTTACGCAGCCGGCCAGGTATGGCGGACTGGGATTGGGCGCAACCGTTACGACCGCTATCTTTTTGGGAGCAATCCTGCTGACCGTCGTTTTCCTTTCTATTACGAAGGTGGATCTGAACGCGAAAGGTTCGACAGCCCCCCAAAAGGCGACGGCACGCCGAGTTCCCGCCTTGTTACAAACGATGATCGTCGTACTTGTGCTGGCTGTTGCGGGCGCTACCGGGTATTCCTCACGCCATACGCAACTGGCGGCTCTCGCCGACACATCTTCCCTGTCGGCCGAATCCGATACGACCGCACTAACGGTTGCTGCGGTTGATTATGCGAGTTTTCTGCAAATTGAAGAAGACGCGCTGAACCTTGTCAACGCCGGAAACGTATCGGATGCGGCATCAAAAGCGGACGATCTGGAATACACCTGGGATAACGCCGAAGCTACGCTTAGAACAAAGGATTCGGCCAAATGGGACAAGGTCGATCAAACCGTTGACCGTGTTCTGCGGCAGTTGCGTGCCGTGAACCCGGATGCTGCATCCTGCGCATCCGCGCTGGAAGCCTCGATCACCGCGATGCAGGGATAGATAAAGCATATGCAAAGTGGTTATGCGCTTTTCAATGATGAGTATGCAGTGACAAGTAGTAAACAAGGAGAACGATTATGCTGGTAACCCATAAGCTTACGAAGAAGTATCAGAATTTCACGGCCGTTGACGGAGTTGATCTCAACATCCGGGAAGGCGCAATATTCGGCTTTCTCGGCCATAATGGTGCCGGGAAAACGACCACGCTTTCGATGCTGACGACGCTGCTCAAGCCCACGTCCGGAAGCGCTGAGATTGACGGAATCGACGTGGTGAAAGAATTTCTGAAAGTGCGGGGAATGATCGGCTATCTGCCGGAAAACGTGCGCTTGTATGGCGATCTTACCGTTTGGGAAAACCTTGTGTTTTTTGGCAAACTGTCCGGACTGCGCCACCCGGGCGACAGCATCAAGGAAATCCTGAAAACACTTACCTTTACGGAGTGGACCAACGCGAAGGTAAAGACATTATCCAAGGGGATGCGGCAGCGTGTGGGCATTGCACAGGCTATACTGCATCACCCCAAGGTGCTGTTTCTGGACGAGCCGACCTCCGGGCTTGATCCGCAGGGAACGCTCGATATCCGCAACATCCTGCTCAAGGTCAACGCCGACTGGGGCACCACTGTTTTTATGAACACCCATCTTTTATCCGAAGTGACAAAAATCTGCACGGATGTCGGCATCATCAGCCACGGGAAACTACTGATCGCTGAACCGCTGAACCAGCTGGAGCAGCGGTATTCCGATTGCAAATCGCTGGAAGAGATCTACTTTCAAATCGCCGGGGGAAATGAAGTATGAGCGGGCGTGTTGCGATTGCTCAAAAAGAATGGCGTATCGCCTCCCGCGATAGTGTTTTTCTGGTCATGGCCATCCTTTTCCTGATTATGTCCATCGCTTCGGTGTATATCGGTTCTTCAACCAAAAGTGCGGAGCTGAAAGCCTATGCCGACATTGTTCAGGTTGCGCGCCAGCAGGGTGGCACGGCGCCTGCCGCGCCGCTCATCTACCCGCTGGAGATGCTTGCCAACATCGTTGATTATATTGTGATGATCGGGGCGGTACTGGCGATCTTTCTGGGCTATAATGCCTTCCATTCCGAGCGGGAGAACGGCACGCTGCGCATCCTCTTAACGCACCCGCTGACCCAGAAGGATGTGGTCATGGGGAAATTGCTGGGTGCTATAGGGATGATCGGCATGCTGCTTGCCGCTACCTTTGCGTTCAATCTGCTGCTCTTTATCGCAGTCGACAAACTGGTTCCCAACACGGAGGAAGTAGCGCGGCTGGCGATTTGCCTTGTGATGGCGTTCACTTATATGATGATGTTCTATTCCGGAGCACTTTGGGTTTCGCTCAAGGCCCGCGATGGGGGATTCGCTTTTTTAATCATGATGATCGTTTGGATCTTTTTCAGCTTTGTGATTCCACAACTGGCCGATACGCAGCGCAACTATGCATTCGCGATCAGTAACCTATCCGGGTTGGTAACGAAAATGCCTTCGGAAACGGCGGCCTCCCATCTGATCAATCTGTTTTCGCCCGCCGCGCAGTTTACAAATTTAGGTAATGCCCTTTTACAGGCGGATGCTGACAACGCACCTTTGCGTCTCGGGGTTTTGCTGATCCGGCAAACGCCGGTGATTCTGTATCTGCTGGGTTGTAACCTTGCGCTTCTTATCCTTCTGTTCCATTCTGCCAAGAGGGAGGAGGTGCTGGAATGAATGCCACGGCATTTTCAGTGAAAACGCTTGCTGGTAAAGAGATACGGGATGCGTCCAGAAGCAGGCTGTTTATGATCATCCTGGTGATGCTGGTTGCGTTGGTTATCGTATCGGTCGTACTGGGAGCGTTCCAGGTTCGTGTGAACGTAGACAGCTATAACCAATCGGTCGCGTTGCTGCAATCCATCGGCAAGAAGAACTTCCCGGCCGCGCCATCGATGAACCCGTTAAGCGCTTCCAAGAGCTTTACCAATTACATCGGTATGTTGGGGGCATTGTTGGGTATTGTACTGGGAAACGCCACCATCCGCCGAGAGCGGGAAGCGGGAACCATGCGGCTGATTTTAACGCGACAAACCTCACGCAGCGCGCTGGTTAACGGCAAAACGCTGGGAAACCTTACTCTGCTACTGGCAATATCGGTACTGTTTTACATTTTTTCGGCAGTTGCAGTGCCAACTATTGGGCATTGGTCGCTCACGCCGGATGAGAATCTCCGCTTGGGGTTTTTCTGCCTGATCGGGTTTCTCTATATGACGTTTTTCTACCTGCTGAGCATGATGCTCGCCATCGTATGTGAAAGCTACGAAAAAGCGCTGCTACTCATGGTGACTATCTGGCTGATTCTCGCTTTCATCCTGCCGCAGATTGGCGATACGATGGATATGGACAACCAGATCAGCGGCGGCTTCTTTGCCGCAATGGGCATGACGCGGGATCAGGAAAAGCAGGTATTATCGCAGTTTGGGTTTTATGAATGGCTGCGCAATGCTTTTGAAGAGTTATCGCCGCTCAAGCATTTTGAACGGGCCGGGTTTGCTCTGTTAAACGTGAAACCCGGGTTTGAAAGTAATACCGCCTGGGAGCTCATGGGGATCAAATGGTGGGACATCGCATGCCTTGTGGTTCCCAACGCGATACTCTGGTTCTCCGCGACAATGATCTTCAAAAGGCGTGAAGATAGATACTTATAAACTCAATGACTTGGTATGGGAGGCAATTTAGATGAAGAACATTCGCGGGACCCTTTCTTTGGCAATGGTTTGCTGTTTGCTGCTTGGGTGCCTGGGCGCGCAAAGCGCTTTTGCGCAGGGTTCTGGGACTACGGCCAACATTACCGCAGACGATCACGATGGCGACGGAATCCCGGATGCGGCCGAGAAGCTGCTGGGCACGAATCCCTATACGGCGGATACGGATGGCGATGGGATCAACGACGTGGATGATCCCAACCCAACTATGGCGGAAAATCCGATTGTTGAAACAAGCACGGTTGCGCTGCCTATTACAATTACGGACGTACGGGTGGAAGACAACCAGACAGCCGACCATCTGGAGATCACCATGCACAACACCGGCGCGGAAACGCTGAATGGTTTTGAACTCTACTACACCATTACAGACAAAAAGGATGGAACACAGGAAGGTTATTACGTCCGGCTGGACGGGCTGGTCATCGCCGCCGATGGGACGGCAACCATCCATTTTGATAACGATGTGACAACCCCGAACCACTACTACGGCAACATGAACGGGCTCTATGGTACGTCCGCAAACGGACTGCTGTTTGCGATAACGCTTCACGCAAACGGTTACGCGCCTATGGACTTCAGCGTTGAAAAAGCAGTGGGCACCGCCGAAGTGGCGGATTGATTTCCCGAGTGGCGCGCCCATAAATCCTATGGATAAGGTCAAATGGATAGCAAAAAGCCGGCGGATGATTCCTCCGGCTTTTTGCCATAACCATTTTAGTTGCGAATTTAATGATGAGCGCGCCTGTTCGATACGTATTGTTTTCCTTTATTCGTT
>JAJFVI010000258.1 GCA_021371895.1 Eubacteriales bacterium
GGAGCCATGGAGATGATTCGCAACCATTTTTCCGCCGTCGTCCCCTGCGACAGTCTCACCCCCATTGCCGAAGGGGAAGCATGGTCGTTCGCTTATGATCATCAGCCGGGGGCAAGCACGGGCGACGCGCTGCTGCTGATAAGCCCGGAGGCCAGCGTAGATTCCATTCAGGTGGAAAATGCTGCGCTGCCTGATGTGCCCGTATACCGTATCACTTGGAAATCCGGCGGCGGCGGTGTGTGGCTGCGCGGCGCGCCGGCCGGCGTTTATCGTGTCACGCTGACGACGCAAAAAGGGAGCGCCGCGCCGTCCGTTTCCGCCTATCGCGTGCTCGCCGCGTGTAACGTAAACCTCGGGTATCGGGACGGAACGGATGAAAAGGCTTTCTCTTCCGATACGGTCTGGTACCGTAATGAACATACGCTGCTCCTTTCCACCGCCGCCGCGGGCGTACCGGCGGAAGACTGGACGCCGCACCTGATCATAAACGGCTATGCGAAGGACGTAACTTTTACGCTCGTTTCTCCCGCTATGGAAGGGAAAATCGTCTGGGAAGCGTCGCTGCCCGTAATCCACAGGGGCGATGTGAAACTGGAAGCATCGCTATCGCTGGAATCCGGTTATACGTTATCCACCGGAACGCGCACGGTACGGGTGGAGAACCGCGCGCCGGTCGTAACCGCAGGCGCGCAGAACGCGTTCCGTCTTTATTATGTTGTGGGCGATACGAAGTCAGGGATAGACTTTAATCTCTCCGGCTATTTTTCCGATCCCGACGGCGACCCACTTGTCTATACGCCCGATCTGATGCCTGAAAACGCAGGTGAAGCAACGGTTCAAGACGGTTTATTACACTATACACCTTTGAGAGCCACGGGGTTAACGCTCCTGACCCTGCATGCCAGGGACGAGCACGGCGGGCACGTTTCCACCACCATGCAAATTTATCAGTATGCCCTGTCCGATTGTCTTTCCGCATGGCGCTTCGCGCTGGATACGCAAGCCTCCAATAACCTCAGCGGGGACGCAACTGCCGGGTGGACAGGCACACTCAACCAGCCTGTGACCCTCGTTTTCGCCCTGCGGCCGGAAACCGACCAGAACGGCTTCTACGCCGACGCACAGCAAGAATGGGGCGAGAGCGTGCTTGCGGGCAACCTGACCATCCGGCTTTCCACGCTGCGTGTAAACGGAAAGCTCATGGACAATCCTCCCGACGTGACCGTAGAGGATCAAGGCGGACGACTGATGGCAAGCCTCACGCTTCCGGCAACAACACTGGCAACCGAATATACGCTTTCTTTCACCGCGAATTACGGTACGTTGTCCCTGCCCAATCTGCTCGCCCCCATAGAGATCCGGTTCGCCAACACTCCGCCCCGGCTTTCCGGTTTGGAGTATACCTTATTCACTCAACCCATCGATATCGGCGGCCTGCCGGGTAATTATCAAGCGGTAGCGCTTAACGCCATCAACGTCGCCTCCTTTTTTGCCGACGACGAAACCCCAAAGAGCTTATCATATGCGCTTCACATTTCCGGTACCGCCACTTGCACCTTGAATGGAGGCCAGAGCGTGTATCCTTCCGGCGAGACCGTTGTGGATAACATTGATCTTGCGGTGATGGAGGACGGAATCTGCCCGCTGGCCCTGACCCTGCTGTCGCCGGGCACGCTGAACCTGTCCATAACCGCGGACGACGGCGAGCACAATAGCGAAGCGCCACTCACTTGGACGGTGACCATCGTCTCCGTCTTTATGCGTACGCTATGGTACGTCGGTCTGGGCATGCTGGGGGCGCTGCTCCTGCTGGCGCTCCTGCTGGTGGTACGTTATCTGCGTTTGCCCGTTTTCGGGAACGTATGCGTCTCGCTTGCCAATGTTCCCCCTGAAACGAACGCAATCGTGCAACCGCCCGCGGAAGTCATTCCGTTATCTTTCTACCAAAAAAAGAGCGTCTCGCTGCTGACGCTGATGATGATGTACCAGCTTGCGCCGCAACCGGGGCTGGACGCCGCAACCGCCGACAGCATCCTCCTTTCACCCGCCCGCCATGCGCACGGCACGGATGTCTTCGTTACCCTCCTGTACACCAGACATACGTCTGGACGGGAGATTTTCCTGGACGAGGGCGTTCCCCTGATGCGTAACAAGCACTTCGTGATGCAGCGCGAACAGTTGGTGATCACCGTTCGCGCACCGGAAGGAACCGGGAGCGTCCGCCTGTTCTTCTCCCGGCAGGAAAGCGGCGATCCGTTTATGCTGTAATCCCGCAAGAAGAAAACACCACCCCCGCATAACGTGCAAGCGTCCCGCCGGAAATCCGACGGGACGCCTACCCATTACAAAAAAGTGAAACTATACGGGCGTTTTATTGGTTGGCACCACTGCCGCGTTTCCTCCCAAAGACCGCCGCGCTACAGATTTCATGCCCGAGAGTCCTTTTCGTATGGCGCTGTGCCTTGGTTCGCCAACGATTCTATTTTGCCCTGCCTGGTAACCTTGCGTATCTGTTCGGCCACCTTTTCCGCGTCGCCCAGATAGGCTTTCGACAGCACCTTGCCCTCTGCCGAAAGCTCGTACACCAGAGGGATGCCCGTCGGCAGGTCGAGGCTGATTACCGCCTCGGGTGTCATCCCCTCCAACTGCATGGCCAGCGCGCGCAAGCTGTTGCCGTGCGCGGCGATCAGCACACGTTCCCCTTTGGCAATCCTTGGCCAGATGGTTTTATGATAATAGGGAATCACGCGGGCGACGGTATCCTGCAGACTTTCCGTCAGAGGCAGCGCTTCGGGCGACACGCCGCGGTACATAGGCAGGCGTGCAGGATTGCGCTCGTCATCGGGCAGCAGCGCGGGCGGAGGCACGCCGTAGGAGCGCCGCCAGATGTGCACCTGCTCCTCGCCGTATTTGGCGGCGGTTTCAGCTTTGTTCAGGCCCTGCAGCGCGCCATAATGACGCTCGTTGAGCTTCCAGCTCTTATCTACCGGGAGCCACTCCCGGTCCATCTGCGCAAGCGCAAGGTTCAGCGTATGGATGGCACGCTTCAGGTAAGAAGTAAAGCATAGGTCAAAGTCCAGCCCGGCCTCCAGCATCAGTTGACCCGCCAGTTCGGCCTCCCGCCGACCGTTTGGGGACAAGTCCACGTCCGTCCAGCCGGTAAAGCGATTGCTCAGGTTCCATTCGCTTTCCCCATGGCGCAGCAATACCAGTTTCATAGCTTCGTTCTCCTTTGCAGGCAGGCCGCCTGACGCGGCAACGGCATGGAAACGACCGCGATCATCGGTTCGGAGGGCGGCGCGGTTACCCGACGGAGCGCCGCGCTTACCCTGTAAGGGTTCGCCGTTCGGGTCGGGTTTCCTGCTGCGGCAACCGCCATGCCGACGGGTGCGACGCGCATCTCCGTCAATTGACAGGCCCGTGCGCGTATGCTATGATCATCGCGAACTTTGCATGGAAGGTCGCCGAATAGAATGAACGTTGCTTTTTTTGATTTGGAACGTCAATACCGCGCCCTGCAAACGGAGCTGGAAACACAGGTGCTGGGCTGTATGCGCGATTGCCTGTTCATCGAAGGGCCCAGCGTGAAGTCGCTGGAGGCGCAGCTTGCGGATTACCTGCATGTACGCCACGCCATCACTTGCGGCAACGGTACGGACGCGCTTAAAATTGCGCTGCGTGCCTGCGGGGTTCAGGCGGGCGACGAAGTGATCACCTCACCGTTTACGTTTTTCGCCACGGCCGAGGCCATCGCCGCGGTTGGCGCGACGCCGGTATTCGTGGATATCGATCCCGCCACGCTCAACATCAACCCAGCGCTGATAGAGGACGCGATCACCCCCCGGACGCGCGCACTCCTTCCGGTGGATATTTTCGGGTTGCCGGCGGAAATGGACGCAATCAACGAAATCGCCAAACGCCGCGGTCTGGTTGTCGTAGAGGACGCCTGCCAGGCCATCGGTGCCGATTACCACGGCCGCATGGCTGGCACGCTCGGGAATGCAGGGTGTTTTTCCTTTTACCCGACCAAGAATCTGGCGGCACTGGGCGACGGAGGCATGATCGTCACCGACAGCGATAAGATCGCCATCCTTTGCCGCGCCCTCAAAGCCCACGGGAGCGGCAAAAACGGGTATCGTGCCGCTCAACTGTCGGGCATGGACCCAGGCGACGGCGAGATGGCCGTTTCCTCCCCTGCCAGCGCGCTGTACGACCCGTATAAATACTATAACTTTCTCGTCGGTGATAATTCACGCCTGGACAGCCTGCAGGCGGCGGTTTTGCAGGTGAAGCTTAAGCACATGCCGGATTTTATACGCCGCAGAACGCTCAACGCACACCGCTACACCGAAGCGCTTGCGGGCACACCGCTGCGGCTGCCGGTGACCGCGCCCAAGGGCATGACGCCCTGCTGGCATCAGTACGCCGTGATGGCCTCTGACAAGGAGGCCCTCGCCGCACACCTGCACAAAGCGCACATCGGCACAGGCGCGTTTTACCCCGTGCCGCTTCATTTGCAAAAGGTGTTCTGTTCGCTAGGCTACCGGGAGGGCAGCCTGCCCGCGGCCGAGCGAGCCTGCCGGGAATCCGTGTGCCTGCCGATCTTCCCGGAACTCATGCGGGAGGAAGCGGAGTACGTTATCCATACCATCCGCACCTACTACGGTTTGGCGTAAACGTATCATAAAACACGCCCGTCAGATTACAGCAGAGAGCCGCCCCGTTGAAAAGGGACGGCTCTCTGCTGCATGTCAGATGATTCGCTATCGGATATACGTTTAACGCCGTTGAAGATCATCCGCAGCCATGGAGCAGTTGACCTCCTTGCCACTTAAACACAGGTAGTACGCGCCCCAATCATACATCACCAGCAAAATCGGGCGGATGCTATCGCCCAGCGGCGTCAGCACATATTCCACCTTCGGGTACCACAGGGTATACCGTGCGGGTCAGCTGACCGTTTCCCTCCAGCTCGCGCAGTATCTGGGTCAGCATTTTCGGCGTTGCCTGGGGGATCAGCCTGCGCAGCTCGCCAAAGCGCAGCGTTCGCGATAACAGATGCCTCAGAATCAGCGTCTTGCATTTTCCGCCGATCATCTTGAGCGTCGCATCCACAGGGCAATTCGTGCCCGAACAATAGCACTCCATGGGTTTCCCTCAGGAAAGCGACGCAGCGTTATGGTATCCAAATCTCCCTTAGGGTTGAAAACCGCCTTTCCATCCCGATTATACTATTGCCGCCGTTTCAAAAGAACGCCATTCGGGTAATATATAATTGGGTAGCAAGGCACCGATAAGTGCGTACTTGCTACTTCTCCCCCATGGTATACAATGAAGCCGGAAGGTGAATGAGCTTTCACAAGAGCAGCCTTCCCCCAGCCACTCTCCGGAAAGGAGAAACCACTATGAAGAAAAAAGAATTTGCCATACAGGGAATGACTTGCGCCGCCTGCGCTCTGCGAATCGAAAAAACAGTCGCCAAGCTGCCGGGCGTCAAACAGGCCAGTCTGAATTTCGCCAACGAAAAGCTGTTTGTGGAATACGACGACGCCGCACTGCCGCCGGACGCGGTGGAGCAGGCGGTTGCCCGCATCGGCTATGAGGCGACGGATAAAACCGCCACCCAGACGACGACCATCCCCATTGGCGGCATGACCTGCGCGGCTTGCGTCAATCGCGTGGAGAAAGCCATCAGCAAGCTGGAAGGCGTGCAAAGCGCTTCCGTCAACTTGGCTACCGAAAAGGCGACCGTCGTTTACAACCCGCAGGAAGTGCGCCTTTCCGCCATCCGCGATAGCATCCGCAAAGCCGGTTACCAGCCGCTCCTCCCCAGCGCCGGAAACGCCGATAACGAGGATCGGACACGCAAACAAAAAGAAATCCGCACGCAGTGGACGAAGTTTATCGTAGCGGCGCTGTTTTCACTTCCCCTTTTGTATATCGCAATGGCGCCGATGCTTACGGGGCTGGCATTGCCCTTTCCCGAAGCGCTGCGACCCATGGCACACCCCCTGCGCTACGCCATCATCGAACTGCTGCTCACCCTGCCGGTAATCGGCGTAGGATACAAGTTTTATACGGTTGGCCTGCGGGCGCTGTGGCAGCGCAGCCCTAATATGGATTCACTGATCGCCGTTGGCACCGCGGCGGCTTTCGGCTACAGTCTGTATAGCCTCATACGCATCGCGGGCGGCGACCACATGGCCGTGGAATCGCTCTATTTTGAGTCGTCGGGCGTCATTATCACGCTGATCCTGCTGGGCAAAACGCTGGAAGCCATGTCCAAGCGGCGCACGGGAGAAGCGGTGCGCAAATTGATGGGGATGGCCCCCAAAACCGCGATCATCCTGCAGCAGGATCAGGAAACCGAAGTGCCGATTGACGAAGTAGTGGTCGATGACATCGTCGTGGTTAAACCGGGCGCGAAGATCCCGGCGGACGGCACGGTGATCTACGGCCACACCGCCATGGACGAATCCATGCTGACGGGCGAAAGCCTGCCGGTGGAGAAGCAGACGGGCGACCCCGTATACGCCGCGACCATCAACACCACGGGCACTGTTCGTTTCCGCGTGGATAAAACCGGCGGCGACACGGCGCTGGCGCAGATCATCCGGCTGGGGGAGGACGCGCAAGGCGCTAAAGCGCCTATCGCAAAACTGGCGGATGTGGTATCCGGTTATTTCGTACCCACGGTGATGCTGATCGCGCTGGTCGCGGGCATCGCATGGCTCATCGGCACCGGCGGGAACGTGGAATTCGCGCTGACCATATTCGTATCCGTACTGGTCATCGCGTGCCCCTGCGCGCTGGGGCTGGCGACGCCTACCGCCGTGATGGTGGGTACCGGTAAGGGCGCGGAATACGGGATTCTGTTCAAAAGCGGAGAAGCGCTGGAAACCGCCCATACCATCGATACCGTTATCTTTGATAAAACCGGCACCCTTACGCTTGGTAAGCCGGTCGTGACCGACACCCTCCCCACGGAAGGGTTTACAACGGAAATACTGCTGCAGCTGGCCGCGTCCGCCGAAAAGGCGTCCGAACATCCGCTGGGGCAGGCAATCGTCGCCGCCGCCACCAACAGCAAGCTTGACTTTCTGACTGTGGAAAATTTTGCGTCTCACACGGGGCGCGGCATCGTGGCCGAGATTGATCACCGTACGGTGGTCGCGGGCAACCGGAAGCTGATGGAGGAACGCGGCATCGCGACCGAAGCGCAGCTGGCGACCGCCGACCGTCTGGCGGGCGAAGGAAAAACCCCCATGTACGTCGCCGTGGACGGCAAGCTCGCCGGGCTGATTGCCGTTGCGGACGTCGTAAAACCGGGGAGCCGCGAGGCTGTCGAAAGCCTGCATAAAATGGGTCTGCAAGTTGCCATGATTACCGGCGACAACAAGCTGACCGCTGAGGCTATCGCGCGGCAGGTGGGTATCGACCGCGTGCTCTCGGAAGTGCTTCCGGGTGATAAAGCCAACGAGGTAAAGCGTTTGCAGGCGGAAGGCCGCAAGGTCGCCATGGTCGGCGACGGCATCAACGACGCGCCCGCGCTGGCGCAGGCCGATATCGGCATCGCCATTGGCTCCGGCACGGACGTAGCCATGGAAAGCGCGGACGTCGTGCTGATGCGTTCCGATCTGCAGGACGTGACCACCGCCATTGAGCTAAGCCGTAAAACCATCCGCAACATAAAGCAGAACCTGTTTTGGGCGTTCGGGTACAACATCGTGGGTGTCCCGATCGCCGCGGGGCTACTACACCTGTTCGGCGGCCCGCTGCTCAGCCCCATTTTCGCCGCGGCGGCGATGAGCCTGAGTTCCGTATCGGTCGTCACCAACGCGCTGCGGCTCAAACGCTTTAAGCCCGAGGCGGGCAGCGGGCGGCGCATTGGCGACCGGAGCGAACGGAAAGGCGCGTAACTGGTCCAAGCGGACGTTCATCTTTCTTGTTCAAAGGCCGCGTTTCCGTTTCGGAAACGCGGCCTGTTTTATTTATGCTTTCTTTGTGCCAGATAGGCGTCCATGCCGGATCGTATGGCCGGAAAAAATGGCTCCGGCAGCGCCTCCGGCGGGAAAAAGCGCAGGCATTCCACTTCCGATTCCTCCGGCGTAAGCTCCCCATGATACTTGCGGCAGAGAAAAAGGATCTCCACGTTGCTGACCTGATCGCCGTTGGGGTAGGTATAGCGCATTTGCTCCCCCGAAAAGACCCCCAGCATCGTCAGTTCCTCCGCAATCAGCCCAGTCTCTTCCGCAAGCTCCCGCGCGGCAGCGTCCTCCACGCGCTCGTACAGCTCCACCGCGCCGCCGACGTAAGCCCAGTCCCTCGTATCCGCGCGCAGTTCCAGCAGCACCTCGCCGCGCTCGTTTTCCACAATGACCGACGCGCCGCATTGCATCAGCGGGATATTCCCCACCAGCCGGCGCATGTCCCGTATATATTCGCCCATGGCTCCCCCTCAATACTCTAAAATCATTACCTGCCCAGCGCGTCCGTAAGCGGGGCAACCTCCACGCCCTGCGCGTGTTTCAGCGCCCCGGCCAGTTGGCTCAGGATTGTTTTCACGCCGCCGGGCACGTCGCTTTCCACGTTGAGCGGCATCACCGGGTCATGCACGGACAGGCGGAGCAGGAACCAGCCGTTGTTCAGCCCTCCGTTCAGGTCAAAGCCGATGCGCACGCCTTCGCGGTTGTCCGGCGCGATACGCCAACCGGATTGTCTGGTGGCGTAATCCATCACCTGTTCGATCAGCTGCTTGCCGGTCAGCGCGAAGTTCGCGGTCGTAAGCGGCAGGCGGATCTCAATGCTCTCCACGGGTTCCTTGAGCCCGTCCAGCAGCGACCCCAGTTCGCGGCCCTGCTGCTTTAGCTGCATGGCTTTGATGATCAGCAGCGTGACCAGATACATACCGTCGTCCAGAAAATGGTTGTCCCGCAGCGCCGCGTGTCCGCTGGTTTCGATAGCCAAAGGGCAGTCGATGCCGGCTTCGTTCAGGCGGATCGCCTCGTCAATCACGTTTCGGTAGCCGCGTTTGTAGCGGTAATGCACGCCGCCCCATTCCTGTATAAACTCCGCAAGCCCCGAGGATGTTACGGAATCCGTAACGATCGTCGCGCCGGGATCGTTTTCCAGCAATATGGCGCTAATCAGCGCAATCAGGCGGTTGCGGTTGATTTCCCGCCCCTGACGATCCACCACCGCGGCGCGGTCGCAATCCGCGTCGAAAATCACGCCCATATCCGCGCCTACGCGCAGCACTGCGGACGCGAGGGAGGCCATGGCCTCCTCGTTTTCCGGGTTGGGCACATGGTTGGGAAAATGGCCGTCCGGTTCCAAAAACTGGCTGCCGTCGATCCAAGCGCCAAGGCTTTGCAGCAGCTCCGCGTAAAACCCACCCGCGCCGTTACCCGCGTCCACCACCACATGGAGACCTAGCAGGGGCTGGGTGACGTCCGGGTTCACCCCGTCGATCACGAGCCGTTTCAGGGAATCGGCATAATGCGGCAGGAAGGGTTTCCGCTCGATCTTCCCCCGTATGCCGCCAGACGCGGGCAGCGCCTGCGCGATGGTCAATACCTCGGTCAGTTCCTTAAAGCCCAGGCCGCCCTCGGCGGTAAAAAACTTCATACCGTTCAGTTTCCAGGGGTGGTGGCTGGCCGTAAGCATCAC
This sequence comes from Eubacteriales bacterium, assembly GCA_021371895.1. Lineage (GTDB taxonomy): Bacteria > Bacillota > Clostridia > Christensenellales > Aristaeellaceae > CAXXOK01. Next base: position 9,670 of record JAJFVI010000258.1, read on the forward strand.
GGTGCCGTCCGGGCGGAAGCCGTCCATCACGGTCGCCATATACATGGAAGGGGTGGTGCACATGCCAAAGTCCTGCGCCGCCGCGCCCATCCCGGCGATTCCTTCCGCTGTGGCGTCCAATAGCGCCGGACCGGAAACGCGGCTGTCACGACCCAGCGCGACGGTCAGCTTTTCGCAGGGCAGGCCCTTCCTGCGGGATAAAAACACGACGAACGCGCTGCCCAGTGCCTGTACTACCTCCGGCGTCAGGTTGGCATCCTCACCCACGGCTACGCCCCGTACGTCCGAACCGCTCTTGAGAGCCAGAAAATCCATAAAATTCCTTGCCTTTCTTTTCATGCGCCCGCACCTATCCGGCGTATTGCACAGTATACTCTGCCCAATGGCAAACGCCGTTTCAGCTTTCCAGCGCGGCCATACCTTCGTCCGCGGCTTTCCGGAAAAGGACGTACAGGGGCTTGAGTCTGAGCAAATCCTCCGAGCAGCGGCGGACAAGTTCGGGCGTGTACGCCGTTTTCAGCGGTACGCCCTTACGCATGACGTAAATTTCCTTGAGGGGGTAAATTTCCTTGAGTTCCTGCGGCAATGCTTCCGGCACGGCCATGCGCTGGTAACGGTCTCCGTAAATCTCCAGCTCCGTATCCGGCACCTTGGCGGCGCGCAGCGCTTTGAGGACATCCGCGGGCTTCTCCCGCATTTTCTTACGCAAGGCATCCATAGCGGGTCGGTTATTCCCCCAAAACCCCAGCCCCCATTCCACCCGTTCCGGCGCGAGCTCAAACCAGTACATCGCTGCGGTATCCCGCGCTTCGCCGCTGCGGCGGAACAAGAGCCACAAATGGTCGCGGTAAGGCGTCTTGTCCCGGCTGAAACGCGTGTCGCGCCGTATGCGCGCGAGGCATTTATCGGGCCGGAGCTCCATATCGTCCGCAATCTGCTTTACCGCAGGCGCCATCGCCTCGATGAACGCATAAAACGGCGCGCGAATCGCCCGCTCATACTCATCCCGGTGAGCGTTAAAGAAGGCCGCCTCATTATGAAACCGCAAATCAAGGAAAAAACGAACTGTTTCTTCCGGAAATCCATCAAACATACACACGATCACCCTCCCGTGCCTAACGCTTATTATACAAGCATTTTGCGGCGAACACAAGCAAAAAACGTCCGCGAGGCGTTGCTTCGCGGACGTTTGCGTGCATTATTTGTTTATGGCTCTTTCTCGTGCTCCGCGTCGGCGCGGCGGCTTCTATGGCCCGCCGGACGGCGTTCCTTTGCGCCGTTTGCCTTCTCCACATGGGCGGCAGGTACACCATCGCGGGTGTAGCCGTCATCCTCCGCCTTAATCGGCTCATGGAAGTACACGTCCCGTTCCCGGTAGGCCCTTAGCTCGTCGGCCAGCGTGCCGGGTTTGCCCGTGTTTTTCCCCCGGCCTGCGGGTTTGCTTCCCGCAGGCTTTTCTTCATCCCCGCTATCTGCATGCGTCGCCGGTTCGCCCTCTTGCGCGGAAGGCTCTTCCCTGCCGCCTTCCTCCCCGTCCGGCGCACTCGTTACAGGCTCGGCTACATCCCGCCCGAAAGCAGGTTCAGGCGCGGCTTCGGAACGCTGATAAGCGTTGCGCACATACTTCATATGCGGAAGTTCTTCCTCATTGAGTCCCGTCGCGCTGCCCGCTCCCATTCCCGGCGTCTCATCGGCGGTCGATATGGGCTGCTGGTCCGTCCCGGCATCCTGTGCCGGTTCGTCCGCCTCTTCGTTGGGGGCGACATAATCCCTGCGCTTAGCACGGTCCAAATGATCCAGCGCGGCCTCGGAGGCACGTTTTTCATCCATGCGTTTTTTTGTCGCAATCGCCAGCAGCACCGCCGCGCCGAGCAGCAGGATGCCACTTACAAACATCAGCGGGTAGAAGAAAGCGCGAATCAGCTTGGGCACGGCGCCCACGCTGGAGTTGCTGATGGGGACATAGGTAACCTGCGCGTAGGTGGGCTCCGCCGTGGGTACCGCGGGCGGCGTGGGCGTCACAGGCGCGGCCGTAGGGATGGAGAAGGCGATTTGGATTTCGTTGCTGGCAAAGGTATTGATGGTATCCAGCGCATCGGTGGCTTCAGCGGTGAAAAGGTACTTGCCCGCCATGCTCAGCGCTGCGTCGCGGGTAAGCGTGCGGGTTGCTCCGGCGGGGATGGAGGCGAAGGTGTAGATGGCGGTTTTCGCCTCGTAAATGGTGACCTCTTTGGCCTCCACTTCGCTGTCGTTTGCCACCGTAATCGTAAAGCGTACGATGCCCGGCTGCGTATAAACCTCCGTGCGATCCGCCGCCGCCACGAGCGTCAGGTGAACCACCTTGCTGGGGTCTATCGCCGTAAGCGTGAGAGCGTCCGTGTTCAGGGTCACTTCGGTGCCCGTGTTATCCACGGCAGTAACGGTGAACTGGTATGCGGTCGTCTCGGTGAGCGTGATCTCTTTATCCAGCTTGAGCGTTTCCCCGGCGGGCACCTTCTGGTCGGTAAAAACGTCGCCAAGCGTTGTATCGGTTACGCGTACGCCGGTGTAATCCACCGTTCCGGTGTTTTTCAGTTCCAGGCTCAGCGTTACCGTGCCGTTGATGGCAGCACCCTTGGCGCTGGCCGTCAGCTTGGCGGTCATGGCCGCCTCGCCGTACAGTATCACCTGTTCGTCCACCGTTTTGGTCAGTTTCTCGCTGGAGCTGCCGGCCGTGTAGGTGATAGTGGCGCTGCTGGTAAGGTTCTTTTTGCCCATGGTCACAGGAAACTTGACCTGAGCAGCATCCCCGGCCTTTAGTTCATCGGCGACGGAAACTTCTTTGGTGCTGATGTCCTTGCTTTCCTTTAGTTTGACATTTTTAAGCGATACAGTACCGGTATTTACGATGTCGTATACAATGTTTACCGTCTGCCCATCGCGCGCGGTGCCGGGGCTGATGGTGCGTTTAATGTCGATATCGGTCTTGGCTTCCGCCACTTCCAGCTTGCCGCGGATAGGTTGGCTTTTCACTTGCCTGGTGCCGTTTTCGTCAATCAGCGCGTATTTAACGAAATATACGATCTGTTTGTTATCCAGCGTATGCTGGTTCACATCCCAGGTGCCGGTCCATGTTTTCACTTCGCCGGCCTTGAGCGTTACCGAGCCTTTATCGCCAAAATCGGTCACGACCTCGCTGGTGGGGCTGTATAGCGTCAGAGGTTCCTGCATGTCCGTGGCGCCCGAATTGGTAACGGTGATCGTCACCGACACCACGCCGGGCTCCGTAAGGGTACTGGGCGAAACCTCCATGCTGCATACGATGGGATCGGTCGCAGCCAGCGCCGTGCCGCCCAGCAGCAGCGCCGTAAGCAACAATAACGCTGCGAGGAGCAGTTTTCGTTTCATAGTTCGCTCGGGCGTCTATAGGGTACGCCCTACCTCCCTTCGGCGTTTCAAGGCCGATTTTCACTTTGCGTGCGGCGCGGCGGCGATGGCGCGCGCGGCGGTAGTTATACGGGGCGGAACCTTGTGCGTCACCACGCCTGCAGGCGACCGCGGCGCGGCTTCCATCCGCCCGCGCCGGGCAACGACCGACAAAGGCTCTTGTGCCTATTGTAGTTCATCCGTCAAAACGTGTCAAGCAAAAACGGCCTCGCAAGCGGTCTGCATCCATGCATCTAACGTTTTACAGGTATAAAATCCTGCTGCCGGGCCGCCAAAAACGGCGTTTTCTTCCGCCCCGGCATGCGGTAAGCGCAGGATTACCCTTACATTACAACGGTTTTCCCCGGTTTGCGGCTTTGGTGTTGCTTTGTGTCCACTTGCCGCGCCGCGCTGTGAAAACACATCAGCGTATGGTATAATGCATTGAACGAATACTGTAGCCTTCTGTTCCGGCCAAGGGAGGATAACGCATTGACGCAACCGCCGTACGACCCCCGCGGGGAATGGGAAACCAGAGAACCCGTCTATACTGTGGACGACGCGCCCATATCCCCCTACGAAGACGACCCCGCTTATCAGCCGCCGCCTCCGGGCGACACGGATTTCGCCGCACCTAAAAAGTTCACGATTTTCAAACCCCGCTTGTCCAAGCCAAACTTTATTCTTTCGGTGCTGGTAACGGCGGTGCGGTTTACGGTGATCGTGGTGCTGCTGGGCGGGCTGGCGCTGGCCGGCGCGGTGGTCGGCATTGCCAAGGCATACGTGGAAACCGCTCCGACCATCGACCTGGCCATGCTGAACGAGCAGGATAAAACCAGCTTTATTTACGATTCGCAGGGGAACGTCATCACCGATTATAAGGGAACCGAAAACCGCGTGATGGTCAGCATCACGCAGATGCCGCTTAACCTGCAGCACGCATTCGTCGCCGTGGAGGACGCGCGCTTTTACACGCACAACGGCGTCGACCTCAAGCGTATTCTCGGCTCGTTTGTGAAAAACTTCGTTTCCAACACCAACGAGGGCGGCTCCACCATCACCCAGCAGGTGATTAAAAACACGATGCTCAGCAGTGAGCTGAGCTACAAGCGCAAAATCCAGGAAGCCTATCTGGCGATGCAGCTGGAAACCATGTATACCAAGAACCAGATCCTCGAATGCTACTTAAACACCATCTATCTGGGCGAAAACTATTACGGGGTGGAGGTAGCCGCCGAGGGCTATTTCGGCAAAAACCTGTCCGATCTTACCCTGCGGGAGTGCGCAATGCTCGCCGGTATGACCAACAGCCCTTACTATTACAACCCCCGCCGTAACTTTTACATCCGCCAGTCCGATACAACCGACTACAAGGCAATCACCAACAACCGTACCGATTACGTGCTCAAGACCATGTACGAAAACGAGTTTATCACCTACCAGGAGTATCAGGATGCGCTGGTGCAGACCACCGCGAACGTGCTGGAATCCTCCACTACAGAGGGCGAGGGTATGTATCCCTATGCCCATTACGTGGAGTACGCGGTCAAGGAAGTCGTGGACGATTTTCTGAAACTGCGCGGGCTGGAGGATACCAGCGAAAACCGGTATCTGATGGAAAATGAGCTGCGTACGGGCGGTTACCACGTCACCCTCGCCATTGATACCGAGATTCAGACGATCGTGGAGGATACGCTGGAAAGCTGGACCAAGTACCCCGCCCTGCGCGACCCCAACGATAAAATCTACCGTGCCAAAAACAGCGACGGCAGCTATACTGAGATCGTGCAGCCGCAGGCGGCCGCCGTGGTGTTGGACTATCGCACGGGCGAATTAAAGGCCATCGTGGGCGGCCGCACCAAACCCACGCAGCGCAAGACCCTCAACCGCGCCACCGACATGAAAATGCCCGTCGGCTCCGCCATCAAACCGATTGCCGTGTATGCTCCCGCCATCGAGCTGGGCGCGTCGCCGGCCAGCGTTGTGTACAACATGCCCCTGCCCATCACCGGCTGGAAGGACGACGACGGCAACGACACCTGGCCCAAGAATTACGGCGGCGGCGGCTACACGGGGCCCACCACCCTGCGGGTAGCTATGAAGCGCAGCTTGAACGTAAGCGCCTCGTACACGCTGATGAACCTGGTCGGCGTGGATCGTTCGGTGGATTTTCTGCTCAAACTGGGAGTAGCCCAGGAAAACATCAACGCGACCCCCTTCGGCCTGGCGCTAGGTTCCAGCGGCATCACTCCCGTACAGATGGCCGTGGCCTACGGCGTGCTGGGCAACGGCGGCGTATACCAGGCGCCGATCTCGGTGCTGGGCATCTCCGACAGCGCGGGTAACGTCGTCTGGGACAGCCATCAGCAGCAGGAGCGCCGCCAGGTATTCCGTGCTTCCACCGCCTGGCTGGTGGTGGATATGATGAAGGACGTCATCAACTCCGGCACCGCCACCAAGGCCAAGATCAAAGGGCAGACCGTAGCCGGCAAGACGGGCACCAACAGCGAC